>JAGONM010000001.1 GCA_017993055.1 Armatimonadota bacterium | reverse complement strand
ACGATCGAGGGGCGCTGGAGCATTTCGCCGGCCTGCGCCGGCCCCTGAGAGCATGCCGTGTCGATCAGCAGGTATCCGCCCTGCGGGAGGCTTGCAGGCGGCGTGACTCCATCGAACACGACCAGGTCGTACTTCGAGTCTTTGAAGTTGGCAGGCGGCGTCTCGGCCTTCGTGACCGATGTCCGCGGGTCGAGATTGAGGGCATTCTGGAGGAAGATGTTGCCCTTCGAAACCAGCAGCACGGATATCTTCCTCGGCTTGGTGAGGTAGACCGAGCCGCTGTTGTCCACGGCCAGATCGTCCTTCACATCCAGCTTGGCGGTCACCCGGCCGTCGAGGTTGCCGATGTTCTTCAGCAACTCCTGCCTCGACTCGCCGGCCCTGAGGGTCTCCTCGCGCACGTCAAGAAGCTCGTCGTTCAGGTAGACCTCGAGGTTGAAAGTCTGTGGCCGCGGGGAGTAGTTGCGGAAACCTATGAAGACCTGCTGTTCGCCGGAGAGGGTCTTGCGGGACGACAGACCGGTGATGGCCACGTTGTTACATTCCCTCCCGATCCGCATGTAGTCGAGCCGCGCGTTCTGGGCCGAGAGATCGGAGAGCGCTTCGAAGCCGCCATCTGAGAGCACGACGATGCGCGGAGGCACGCGCGACTTCCCGCCGACGAGTGAGAGCGCGAGGACCATCGCCTGCCGCATGTTGCACGGTGTATCGACCGGCTCGAGACGTTTGATCGCCTCGGTGAGCGACTTCTTGTCCGAGGTGAACGAGGCAACGACGCGCGCCTTCGAGCCGGCGGTCATGACGAGCATCGTGTCCCCGCCGCCCATCCGCCCGACGATGCCGATCGCCTTCGACTTCGCGTCATCGAACCGGGAAGGCTTCACGTCGGTCGCCTGCATGCTGGCGCTCGAGTCCAGGATTACGACGATGCGGTTGCCCTGACCGCTCTGGGTGCGGACATACGGGCGCGCGATCGCCCCGATCACGGCAAGAAGCGCGATGATCTGGAGGAGAAGCAGGAGGCTCTTCTTCAGCTTCTGGAATGGGGCATTCGCCTGGATGTCGGCGACCGCGTCCTGCCAGAGCATGACGGACGAGACCACCTGCTCCTTGCGTTTGAGCTTGAGCAGGTATAAGAGCACGATGATCCCGCCGAGCGGCAGGATCAGCAGTAACGACCAGGGTGATAGTAAGCTCATTGGCTAGTGAACAGTCATCAGTGAACAGTGATCAGTCAGACACTGTTCGTGCCGGAGTTGTACTCCGGCACGCGGCACTAGATCGGGAGTTCAACTCCCCATCCGGTCCATTACAGTCCTCAGCGCCTCCAGATGCTCCTGGAAGCCATGCATTGGGGTGTCCCAGGTGGCGCCATCGCAAGTCAGGATATCTACGAGACAGTCAGAGACGGCAAGCAGTACACGATCATGAACATCCGACAGCGGGCCTATGCGATCGTCTATACTTAGGGCTCTGGCTTGGACCTCTGGCGAGTGAGGAAGCAGTTCGCCCCGTACGATGGCCTCCACCATGGCCAGTACTTCGTCAGCCATCTTCCGTATATCGGCACTTGGTTCGTTCGTACTCGAGTTGTACTCAGGCATGCCTTAGTAAACCGGGGAGTTCAACTCCCCATCGAGTCTTGCGGGAGGGAGTCCAACGCCCTCCCGAACGGGTCTTATTCCCTCTTGGCGTCCTTGGCGTCTTGGCGATTACTTCAACGCGCCTCTTCGTCGCAGGTAGTTCAGTATCAGGTCCTCGAACGGCGACTGGTTCGTCACGCGGACGTAGTTGCATCCGTACCGCATCGCGAACCCCTCGATCTCCCCCAGGAACTCCGCCAGCCGCTGCTGGTACCGCCGGAGCAGCGTCCGGGTGATCGTTATCTCCCGCTTCTCGCCGGTCTCCGAGTCGACCATCAGCAGGTCGCCGACGGTCGTCGGGTTGACCTCCTCCTGGTCGAGCAGGTGCACCATCGTCACCTCGAACTTGCGCGACAGGAGCGCCGTGAGCCCCTGCTGATACGTCGGATCGAGGAAGTCCGAGATCACGATCGCCAGCCCGGAGTTCGCCGTCCGAAGGCTGAAGTCGCGGATCGATGCGCCAAGCTGAGTCTTCCCTGACGCCTGTACAGATCGCAGGTAATCGAAGATCGTGAACGCGGCCTGCTTCCCCCGCTTCGGAGTCATTACCGCCGCCGACTCCCCGCTGAGCGCCGCCAGTCCGACTCGGTCGAGGTTGCTCAGCGCGATGTACGACAGGGCCGCCGCGATGCGCTTGGCATACAGCAACTTCCTGGGATGGCCGAAGTCCATCGACTTCGACGTATCCACAAGTATATAGACGTGCAGGTCCTCTTCTTCGACGAACAGCTTGAGGAAAAGCTTCTCGAGGCGGGCATAGACGTTCCAGTCGACGCGCCGGAGGTCGTCGCCGGTGGTGTAGTTCCGGTAGTCGGCGAACTCGACTGCCGAGCCGCGCTTGGTGGATCGCCGCTCGCCTCTGAGTCGCCCGGGGAATACCCGCTTGGCGACGAGCGACAGCCGCTCGATCTTCCGCAGAAACTCAGGATCGAGTAGCTCCTCCCGCTCGTCTGTTTGTTCAGTTGAGAGTTTTTGTTCCAAGGGTTATGTCCCGGCGGTCTTTCTTCGATGCATCGCACGGCCTAGGTAGAACGAAGGCAATGTTGCCATCGTGACGCCCAACTCCAGCAGCACTAGCACAATGGCATTCACTGCAAGATCGTCGGGTCTGTGCGCCGTGTCCACAGCCATCTTCACAACCGGATAGCCGATGAATATGAGCAGGACACGCGTGATGTGGCGGCGGGCCTCAGGTGGCCATTCATCATCCCATTGCCATCCCAGGATGAACCCTGTTGTCGCAAGAAACAGAGATGTTCCGCCTATCACGATGCCTGGCGCATACTGTGGCAGAAGGATGGCTACCGTCGCGGTCGGGATGGCGAAGACCAGAAAGTAGCCCAGGAACTGCAGGACCACCACAGCAGTACTCGCGGTCCGATTGTCTTCCATGAGAGCCCTCCGTCCGTTATCGGCGTCCATCCGCGTTCATCGGCGGTTGATGCTCCCTACACCGGCAGTTCTTCCTTCGTCGCGACGTTCGAGAGGACGTCCTCGACGATCGAATCGGTGCTGATCCGCTCGGCCTCGCCCTCGAAGTTGAGGATCAACCGGTGCCGGAGCGACTGTTTCGCCACGCGCTTGATGTCGTCGAACGCCACGTTGAACCGCCCGTCGAGCAGCGCGCAGACCTTCCCGCCGACGACGAGCGCCTGAGCACCGCGCGGACTCGAGCCGTAGCGGACGTACTTCCTCGTCATCTCGGTCGCATACTCGCTCTCGGGATGAGTCGCCAGGACCGCACGGAGCGCGTACTCCTTCACGTGATCGGCGATCGCGACCTCGCGCGCGAGCGAGCGCATCTCCAGGATCGTCTGCGCGTCCATCACCCTGGCCGCATGGTGCTCGGATGAGCCCGTCGTGCGGTCCATGATCATCATCAGGTCGTCGAGGGTGGGGAAGTCGACCATCAGCTTGAAGAGAAATCGGTCCAACTGCGCCTCGGGGAGCGGGTATGTGCCCTCCATCTCCAGCGGGTTCTGGGTCGCGAGCACGAGGAACGGCTCGTCGAGCTGCCGGATCGTGCCGGCGACCGTGACCGAGTGCTCCTGCATCGCCTCGAGCATCGCCGACTGGGTCTTCGGCGTCGCTCGGTTGACCTCGTCGGCGAGGATGACATTGGCGAAGACCGGCCCGTGCTGGAATCGGAACTCCCGCGCGCCGGACTCCGACTCGACCAGGATGTTCGTGCCGACGATATCGGCGGGCATCAGGTCGGGCGTGAACTGGATCCGCGAGAACTGAAGCTCGCACGCCTCCGCGAGGGTCCGCACGAGGAGCGTCTTTCCGAGGCCGGGGACGCCCTCCAGGAGCGCATGGCCGTTCGCCACGAGACAGAGGACGACGCCCTCGATGATCTCCGACTGCCCGACGATGACCTTCGATATCTCATCGCTGAGCTGCCTGAAACACTGGTTGAACTGAGCTACTCGCTCTTCGGCTTGCATGAGAACCTCCTGATCAGTGCGGAGTGAAGAACCGCCCAGTCCTGAGTGCGCTCTCTGGAGCGTGTATCGAAGGACGGTCGGGGCCAGCCAGAGGTTGTGCGGCTAGGCCGCCCTTCGATACAATGCTACGCATCACTCAGGGCTGACGGGGTTCTCACTCCCCATTCTGAACTCTGCACTCGACATTCCTCACTCCAGACTGCTGAAGTAATCCTTCACCCTCGTGCGGTACGCCGGGGGCACCTTCTCCTTGGAGAGCGCGCTCTCGGCCGATTTCTTGTAGTTCGAGTACACATCGGTATAAGGGACCGAGGCGGGCGACGAGAGGGTGGGGGCGCCCTTCGACTCGCCCGCGGAGAACACCTGCCCGCTCTCACCGAACGCCGACGGCGAGTGCGAGATGTCCTTCACCTCGTTCAGCTTGTCCTTGGGACCGGTGTTCGCGTCATCGCCCCCCGCGCCGCTCCCTGCGTTCTTCCCGCTCTGACCTTGGCCCTGCTGCTGGCCCTGTCCGCCCGCCGTCTGTCCGCCCGGAGCGCACTGACCCAGCGCGCCGCTTGCGCTCAGTCAAGTGCCCCCCGCCTGCTCGAGTGCCTTCGCAAGCTGCTGCATCTTCTGCATCTCCGCAGCCATCTTCGCCAGCTCTTCGGGGCTCATCCTGGCCAGCTTCTCGGCGTTCTCGCGCATCATCTTCGCGAGCTTGTCGAGGTCGGTGTTCTGAAGAGCCTTGGCGAGGGCGTCGAGCTGCTGTTGAAGGGCCTCGCGGTCCATCTCGCTCATGCTGCCGCTCTGAGCTTTCAGCGCCAGCTTCTGCATCAGCTCGGACGCCTTCTTGAAGTCCTCGTTCTCCGCGAGCTTTGCCAGCGCCTCGCCGATCTCCTTGGGTACCGCGAGTGAACTGCCCGGGTTGGCGTACTTCTCGACCGCCTTCTCCAGTTCCTTCTGCTCGGCCTGCGTGAGCGGCTCGGACTTCCGTGCGAGTTCCGCCATCCGCTTGTCGGACGCCATCTTGTTAAGCGCCTCAGCCGGCGGGATGTTCTGCTTCTCCGCCATCTTCTCGGCCATCTTCTGGGCGAGTTCCTGCGACGCTCTCTTCATCTCGGCGCGCGCCTCGGCCATTGACTTCGTGTTCGAGTTCTCCTTGGCAAGCCGATTCTGCTCAGCCTTGATCTGCTTGTTCAGGCGCTGGACCTGGATCATCGCTTCCTTCTTCGGGAGGCGGCCGGTCTGCATCCTGCGCCCCAGTTCCTGCAGCTTGCCCGCGAGCTTCTTCAACTCTCTCTGCCGGTAGCCCGCGGACTGCCTCTCGATCTCCTTGCCGACCTTCTGGATATTCGCGCCCTCCTGCTGCATGACGGCGACCTCCGCCCGGCGATTCGGGGAGTTCGCGATCTGCGGCAGGAATATCACTCCGATGAGCAGGACCGCGGCCCCCAGGAATGCGATGTGAGGCCGGCCGAACCGGCGTCGGAAGACCTCGGACGATCTCAGCCCTGCGATGTGCTCGTTAGCGTCCGAGACGAGCGCCCGCTCGAAGTCGCCTGGGGCGTCGGACAATGCGACCGCCGTCGAGAGCCGCTCCTTGAGCCCGGTTCGCCTGTCCGCCGCGATGGCGATCGTCAGGTCCTCGAGCCGCCGCGTGAGGGCGAATGCCGCCCCGCCAAGCGCTCCCAGCATCACCGTCCCGACCCAGATGCGGTAGTCGAGCAGCGTCGTCACCTTCGTCGAGAGGATGACCATGCACGACGCGACCGCCGCCCCGGCTCCACCGCCGAACAGCCCGTACCGCTCGATCAGCAGCAGCCTGACCCGCTTCCTCAGCCGCCGTATCTGGTCTTCGAGACTAGTAGTGCTCACGACCGACTCTTCAACTGCTTCATTCGTCGCATGCCCGGTCTAATACCCTTCGTCCTGCACGCCGCCAAACCGCCGGGCCATTTTCGGGGCCGCGAGCAGGCACGCCAGGGTGATCGCCCAGTAGATGCCGCCCACGAGCGACCAGCTTGCGCTCTTCGGCCACCAGAGCAGCGGCATCGTGTTGCTCTGCCATCCGTTCGCCTCGACGATGAGCGGCGTCACCGGCCAGAATGCCGCCAGTTGCCACATCGGGTTGCCTGGTGATGATGCCCCAATGCTGGCATACGTCGCCAGGATCATTCCGTAGCCGGCGAACATCAAGATGATGACCACGAAGGCCGCCACGACCGCGTTCCGCCTCAGTTTCAGTATCGCCGATGCCAGGATGGAGACGGCTGCCATCGCGGCCACCACGCCCAGCACCGCGAACCCGACCTTGTAGAATCCCGCCCAACCGACGGAAGGAGGCGGCGTCGCGTGTGGGGTCCCGCAAGGCGGGATACTGATAGCCGCCGGCATGCCCGGCGTTACGGCCATGGACCACGCGAGCGTGAGGCCGAATACCGCATACTCCAGCAGCGCCCAGAGCATCACGAAGCAGAATGCCCCGGACAGCCGGCTCCGAAACATATTTCTCACCGACAGGAAACCGGCGATCGTGAGGCCCTTAGGCTCCGCCGGCATGGGGCCGCTCGCGAATATCGGCGCAAGGTGGCCGAACATTACGTACATGCTGGCGCCCACGATCGTGACCATGATCGCCATGCTTGCGAACCCCATCATCGGGGACATGAATGTCGCGTCGCCGACCGTCAGCCAGGTTGTGAACAGCGAGGCCCCGATGAGCAGCAGCCTCGCCGGGAGCGCCTTCTCCGCCCTGAGGTACTTGACGTGCATCGCCGCGATGAACAGCAGGGCCGCGCCGTACATGAAGTGGATGATCAGCGGCGGGAGGAATATGGGCACCTTCAGGCCGCACACGGTCGCCCTCATCAGCACGCCCCACGGCGCCCAGCCCGGGCACATGATTGCCATCGCGCTCACGTCCGTCGAGCCCCCGTACCAGGTCCGTTCCAGCAGCGTCCCGCCCAGGATGGTGGTCGAGAGCACGTAGCCTCCGATGGTGCCGTAGGTCATCAACACCGCGGAGGCCGTCCGGTTGAAAAGCGAGGTCCAGAATATCCCGCAGGCGGCCAGCACGAACGTCCAGGCTATCAGAAGGAGGTACGTCACCGCCATCTCCGCCGGGGAGATTCCGCCGAACATCAGGCAGATGCCCGAGAGCGGCAGGGAGCACATCAGCAGGATCATCGAGTAGAGCATCGCGCTGACCAGCTTGCCCAGCACGACGACGCCGGGGGTCAGCCTAGTCAGCACCAGCATCTCGATCGTCTTCTTCTCCAGCTCGATGGTGAGCGCCCCGGACGTGAGCGAGGGGATGATCAGCGCGAGCAGGATCGTCTGCGTCCAGTTCAGGCTCATAAAGAGCTTCTGCCCGAGCCGCGCGTTCACCAGCGACTGAGCACCCCAGCCGGATGCCGCAGAGGCGAGCCACATCGCGTAATAGGCGATAAGCAGCACGACCCCGAGGAAAAGCACGTAGCCGCCCATGAGCATGAAGCCCTTCAGCCCGCGCATCCTGGTTCGCAGTTCCCGCGAGACCACCGGGTTGTCGTACACGCCCCGCGTCCACACGTCCTTCATTCTGGCACTCACCGCCGCCGCAATGCTCATGTGTTTCTCCTGCCTATGACCGTTCCCGGTGCTCTCACTGAACCGCCCCGCGTGTCACCTTCAGGAACACGTCCTCCAGGTCGAGGTCGGCCTCGTCGAAGGAGCGGACCTTGAACCCTCTGGATGTGAGCGCTTCCAGGACCGCGTACTGCTCGCCGGTCTCGCCGACGTAGGTTGCCATGATGCAGCCGTCCTCGAGACGCGCGTCCGATATGGTCTCCAGCCCGGCGAGGCAGCCGATCGCCTCCTGTTCGCGCTCGACCACCCGTATCTTCAGGCAGATGCCCGACCGGCACTGCGCCATGATCTCGTTCACGTCGCCGCTGACCACGAGCTTCCCCTGCTCGATGATCGCGATCTTGTTGCAGAAGTCCGCCAGTTCCGGGAGGATGTGCGACGAGATCAGGATCGTCTTCCCCATCTTCCGAAGCTCCTTCAGCAGTTCCTTGATCTCGATTCGCGCCCGCGGGTCCAGCCCGGACGCAGGCTCGTCGAGCAGGAGCAGCTTCGGGTCGTGCAGGAGCGTCTTGGCGAGGCAGAGCCTCTGCTGCATGCCGCGCGAGAGATGCGCGACGAACTTCCGCTTCTTGATCGTCAGGTCGGTCAGTTCGAGTACCTCGTCTATGATGCCGGCCCGCCTCGGCGCGGGAATCCGGTAGGCTGCCGCGAAGAAGTCGAGGTATTCCCAGACCAGCACGTCGTCGTACATCCCGAAGAAGTCCGGCATGTACCCAATCATCGGGCGGATCTCCTCCGGGTTCTCGAGCACGTCTATCCCGTCCACGAAGGCGGTTCCGGACGTGGGTTTCAGCAGGCTCGCCACCATGCGGATGGTCGTGGTCTTCCCCGCGCCGTTCGGGCCGATGAACCCCATGATGTCGCCCGCCTCCAGATGCAGGCTGAGGTCGCTGACCGCCGTGAGGCCGTTGTACCGCTTCGTGAGATTCTCTGTTCTGAGCACGCCGATGCCTCCCTATTCCTGCTTTCCCGTCGCGACGATGCCGACGTTGACCTGCACATCTTGGCTGTCCGACGACTGGACCTTCAGCGTAATCCGGTTGCCCGCCTGCAGGAACCTCTGCGGGTTCGGCACGCCTCCGCCCTTCGAGACGTCCACCCGCACCCGTTCTCCCGATCTCGTGGAGAGCATGTACTCGACCTGCGCCGGCCCGCTTCCCCCGTTCGGATGGCTGCTTGACTGAACCAGTTTGAGCGATGCAAGTTCCAGCGGCCCGGATACCGGAATCTGGTATGTCACGACGAACGACCCTCCAGTGGAGACGTTCATCCCGATCCGGCCTATCCCTGATCCATCCGGCGGAGGCGTTTCCTCTGCCGGGCGTGCGTTCTGGGAGCTGACCATGCGGGCCGTCATGGAACTCGAGTCGAAGACCCGGACGCCCTGCGTCGCGGCATCCAGGCGGATCATGAGGCACGTCTCGGACGCGGTGTGGCCCTTGCCGCCCGACAACTCATACTGAGCATCCGCCTCGACGAATCCGATCAGGGTTGGAACCGACGAGTTCGACGCCGTTGTGTCCGCCAGGCTCTGCAGCCGCGTTCTGACGTCCCGCGAGAACCTTGCATATCCGGGCTCGCGCGGTACGGCAGCGGCCTTCCCGCCTACATTGACCGTTCGACCTCTCGGCAGACTGCCTACGATCTGCTCGGTCCCACCGAAACGTATAGTGCAGTCTGTCACGTTGAGGCTCGTGTTGTTGGTTATGGTCCCCCTGACCTGGTGGCCCGACAGGGTGACATTGCACGTGATGGTCCCGCCGAGGTCAATGCCGCTCACCGTCTCGATGTCCCTCGACGACCACATCGCCATCCCGATCCTCTCAATGGTCGTCTTCTCCGCGACGTACGCGGTCGGTATAGGCTCGGACTCCTCCTGTGGGATGCATTGTGCAATCGCGTAACGGTCGTCAATCGCCACGTCATAGGTGCGCCTCGACGGAGAAAAGAGCGAGGCCGCGCTGATCGTTCGCGCGTACCGACAGTCGGAGCCGCCCTCGATGACCCGGGCGGTCCTCATCGAGATACTGCCGCCCTTCATGGTGTATCCGATCGCGTATGCCCCCAGGGTGAACGCCAGAACGATCGCCGGGGTGGTGATCCACGCCAGTTCCATCCTGCGTTTCTTCTTCAGGTACATATAGTTCAGCGGAACCAGGAACACGACGTACGCCAGCAGGTAGAGCGCGATGATGCTGAACGAGGGAGTCCTCACGGACTGATTGTGCTCGACGACTTCGCTGAGACTCGTCGAGTTCATGTATGACCGACTGTAGGGGTTGATGCCGTAGCTGTCCCAGGCCCACCCCATGTCCTCCCTCACCAAAGGGCCGGGTGTCAGCGCCGTCAGGATCGCCTTCCAGAACTCGGTCTGGCCGTTCCAGTCGCGGAAAGGTGACGCCTTATGGTCGAACGCCAGGAAGACCACCCGCCCCGAACCGTATCTGCGCTCGGCATAGATCGGGGTCGCGCCTTCGCGGATCACCTGGGTGCAGATGCCGGGCTTCGGTGTCGAGGTTGCGACCGCCGCCGGGCCTCCGGGGACCGCCTCGCCGCCCATGGATGCGATCGAGTTCAGGCCGGGCGCGCTCGACGCTCCGGTGATCGTCACGGGCAGCAGGTCGTCGAAGAACTCATGCTGAAACTTGCGGAAGTCCGGCCCCGCGGATACGACGAGCGTTCCTCCGCCCGCTACCCACATGCTGAGCGCCTTCAGCGCCTTCGGGTCCGGCGGGGTCGCCCCAAGCCCGGACATGACCATCACGTCAATGCCCTGGTACGCGGCGGGCCGGTCCGACAGCAAGGCGTAAGGGGCGGCGGCCGCATGGATCGTCGCGTCCGATACGCCCGACGGCGGGGGCCCGGAGCCCGGTCTCATCGCTGCCGTCGCCGGTATCTTCTCCCCGGAGAGAAATGCCAGGCGCGATGACCTCTCCCCCAGGCTCACTAGCAACAGGTCGGGTGGCTCGATGCTCGATGCCGAGAAACGCTTGGTCGCCGCCACTCTGCTTCCCTTCGCCAGCGCCACCTTCACGTCGCCGCCGTATTGCTGAAGCCTGAGATACACGTGATAGAGCTTGGTGGAGTTGCCGGGCAGGCTGACTCTGGCCGCGCACGTCGGCATCTTCCGGCCGCCGGACGAATCCTGGCGCACCGTCAACTCGCCCTCGAAGCCCCGGTCGTCCGGGTTCGTCAACCTCACGGCGACGGGCGACCACGCGAACGCCTTCATCGCCCCGTCGAACCCCGGGAAGACCTCCATCTTCACCTCCGCGGACGTGGTCGAGCAGAGGAGTGCGGTGAGGAACGTGATGAGAAGCGCGGAGAGTGCTCCCCGGTCGGGCGAAGGATTCGGCATACTGTGCTCCTTGTGTCAGTATTGTAGAGCCGTCACTTGGTAATACTGCTCGAGCGCCGCCGATGTTCCCGGAAGCCCGACGCATATCTAAGAGTTCTATCGCCGCAAGCGGTTTCCTGCCCGGCAGGCGGCCTGTCGGCGCTTGGAATCAGATCGCATCCGAAGTATGGACGCGCCGGTCGGGCCAAAAGATGCAGCCTGTCCGACAATAATACCTGGAACGGTGTATCGCACCCTCCTCCCACCCGTTCATGGGTGGCGCCGGACCCCTACGCACTTCTGCCTGATTTGGTCCGCTACCCTCTATATTTTCGATCATCCGACGATAATGAAGTAGTGGATGAGCAGATGGAGGGACAGATCTGCTGAGTCCGGCGCGCCTTCGTCGTCGGCTCGCGTCCGTCATCGGGGCACGACTACGCCAGATCCCTCCGAGCCGTTACAGCGGAAGCTCACCTGTCTAAGGAGGAGTGCTTGTGATATTCTCTCAGCTGCTCTCAAAGGAAAGCGTGGTCGGTGTTGACATCGGCAGCAGCAGCATCAAGCTCGTCTGCATCGAACCGACCAGGCACGGCCCGCGAATATCGAACATCGCCGTGTGCCCGACGCCGCCGAACTCCGTGAAGGAGGGAGTGGTCGTCAGCGTGCCGGAAGTCGCTGACGCGATACAGTTCGCCATGCGGTCCGCAGGCATCAAGGCATCCGCGGCGACGGCGGCCATCGCGGGGCCGGGCGTGATCGTCCGGCATGTCAGTCTCCCGAAGATGAGCGAGGATGCCCTTCGGAAGTCAATCCGATTCGAGGCAGGCAAGTTCATCTCGTCCTCGATAGACGAAAGCGTCGTGGAGTTCGACATCCTCGGCGATGCGGATGAGGAGGGCCAGGTGAACGTGGTCCTCGTGGCCGCGCCCCGACCGATGGTGGAGGGCAAGGTGGCTGTGCTCGAAGAGGCAGGCCTCGAACCGCTGTCGGTGGATGTCGAGGCGTTTGCCCTTCTCCGCGCATTGCAGAGCCGCCCGGACTCCGGCGTGCCGGCGGACGGCACCGTCGCGCTGCTCGACATGGGCGCAAGCCACACCGAGATCAACATCATCTCCAACGGCGGCCTCGCCCTGACCCGCCACATCCCGATAGCCGGAAACAATCTGACCGCAGCTATCCGCAACGCCGTAGGATGCACGGACGTCGAAGCCGAGGAGATGAAGTTCGGGGTGGATCTCAAGGATTCCATCGAAGTACTCCCCGAGGCCGCGGATTCCCAGTTGCTCAGGGCCGTCCAGCCGATGGTTGACGAACTGCTCAGGGAGATCCGGCGCTCGATCAACTACTATCAGTCGCAGCTTCCGGAGGGAGCCGACACGGTTGTTGACACTCTGATGCTCAGCGGCGGGACCGCGCGCATGAAGGGGCTCGTTGAGTACACCAAGAGCCGCCTGAACGCGAATGTCGCCGTCGGCTCGACTGCGCTGTCGGGCATGTACGATTTCTCGTCCGGTCGGGACGGCCTCTGCGAGGACGATGTGACTCTGTTTGCCGTCGGAATAGGCTTGGCGCTAAAGGAGATGCCGGCCGCCACGCTGGCTTCCGCCGCCTGATTCCGCTAACGTCCGGCGAGGCTTACCGGGTAAGCGGTCTCGCTGAGTTGGGACACGAAAGGGATGATACGCTATGCCTTCGATCAACATGATCGCCAGTCGTCGAGCTGAACGAAAGAAGCTGGAGCGACACGTAAGGGTGGCCGCCCTGGCTCTGCTCTGCATAATGGTAGCGGGTTTCGGCGTCATGAGCTTCATGACCGCCCGAATCTATGCGATAGACAGAGCCACCAGTAAGCTCGATGCGGAACTCGCGCATCTGCAGCCGGTTGTTGACCAGATCGCGCAGTACGAGTCCGAAGCGAAGAAACTGGAGCCTCGGCTCGAACTGCTGGCCGATTCCAGGGAGAAGACGCTCCTCTGGCACAACGTGATGCAGAACGTGAGCCGAAGCATGCCCGCGAACACATGGCTGACCAGCGTCAGCACCAGTACTCAGGAGTCGCGCGCCTCGTCGAAATCGGCGGGTCCGCCGCCGGCCCCCAAGGTCAGTGTCAAGATGAGGGGAACGTCGTCGAGCCAGATGATGGTCGGCGAGGCGATGCTCAGGCTGAACAGGTGGCCGGAGTTCGATGCGGTTGATCTCAACTTCACTCAACAGACGTCCAGAGACGATCTCAATCTCGTGGAGTTCGAGATCAGTGCGCTGCTGAAGAACCTCAGTGCGAAAGGAGGGGGAAGTCCAAATGGGAGCAAGTAGTGCCTTGAAACGGACCCTCGTGATCCTGGCCTGCTGCGCGGTGTTGGTCCTGGCTGTTTTCGCACTGCTCTACGTCAACAGGTCCGGCAACCTCAAAACCGTGCAGGATGAGTACCGGCAGAAGAAAGACAAGCTCGACCGCAGCCAGGAGATCGCCGCCCGCCTGCCGGTCGCTCGCCAGGAGTTTCTGGACGCCAAGCAGAAGCTCAGTTTCCTGGAGCAGGGCGTATCCAGCAAGGTGTACGTTCCCACTTTCCTGCGCCAGATAGAGGCGCTGGGCAAGAGGAACAACCTGCAGGTGGTAGGCGTCAGGCCGAAGCGGTCCGACGACAAACCCGCCCCCGTGGTGTCCAAGGCGGTAGACGACGACAAGAAGGGCGACAAGGACAGGGTGGCCAAGGCGCCGCCGCCGAAGCCCTACGACGAGTTGGAGATCAGCATCGAGCTGAAGGGCAAGTACTGGGATGCCCTGAAGTTCATGCAACAGATCACTTCGTTCCCGAAGATCGTAGCGGTCAACGACATCCAGATCAGTCCGGAGGGCCGGACGGTGACGCTCGCCTCGCCCGAGCTGTCGATCAAAGTGAATGCTACGGCGTTCATCCTCAAGGAGTCCGTTCCGGTCGGTAAGACGGCGGAGCGCTCCAGGTTGGTCGCCGCAGCGGAAGACGGAGATAAGGGATGAAAATCGCCGAAGAACAAAAGAAACAGCTGATCGTCCTGGGCTGCCTGATCGTCTTCGTCCTCGGATATGCCGTCATCAGGATAGTCGGGTCGGGCACGCATGCCCAGACCAGGCAGACGGAACCGGCGGCGAAGACGTCGGACGCGCGCACGGACGCCGCCAAGCCGCCGGCCGCGGTCGTGACCGAGCCCGTCACTGTCGCCGCGGACCTCGGGGGCGGAGTCTCCGCGGCGCGCGATCCGTTCATACCGCAGATCGGGGAAAGCGCAGTCGCGGCGCCAAAGATGCAGTCACTGAACCTGTCGAAGATGAACGCCGGTACTCTGCCGGGTCTGAACGGGCTGAAGCCGCTGGATCTATCCAGGCAGATCACTGTCACGAGGAACGGTGAGTCGTCGCCGCTCGAGCAGGAGCCGGACCCCAGGCAGATGTTCTCCTTGACCGGAGTCATCCAGGGCTCGATCAACGTGGCCATCATCCGCGGGCCCGACAACGCCCGGTACATCGTCCGCGAGGGCCAGGTCATTGACGGCAGGTATCGGGTGGTGCACGTCGCCCGAAATGTAGTCAGTATGAGTTACAAGAACAAGCCATTCCTTTTGCCATTAGGAGGTAGTGATGCTAACAAAGGGGCACAGTAAGCAGATCTCAGTGTCCGCCGGATCAGCGTTTCCCGGCGGTCGAATCCTCATCGCTCTCACCGTGCTGCTCGTGCTGGTCTGCTCGGTCTGCGCCGACGCTCGCCAGACGATCAGCCAGGTGACGGTGACCGGCTCCGACGCCGACGTGCAGATAACGTTGACGGCGAACGGTCCGCTCTCGATCGCCGCGGAGCAGTTGTCGAAGCACCTGGTCTTCAATGTGAAGGGCTACCTGGCCTCAGACCAGGGCAAGACCGTGAAGATCAACTCCGGCGATATCGGGACAGTCAGATGCGTGTGGTATCGGCCGAGCCCGCCGATGGCGCGCGTAGCCGTAGAGGTTGACAGCAAGCGGCCGTACAGCATTCGCTACTCCGGCGACAAGCGCCAGGCCACCATCGTCGTCCGCAAGCGAGTAACCCAGCCGGCGTCCGCCCATCCGATGCCGGAGGTGGTCGAACCCGCGGTTGCCGTCCGGGGATCGCAGGAAACATGCGCCCCCGAGGCGCCGCCCGTCGTCGAGGCGGCGAAACCGGTAATGATCGCCAGCGCTCAGCCGGTGGTTGTGCGGTCGGCGGTTGTGACCGCTGCTCCCGCGGTCTCTTCGGAGAACCGCATCAGCCTGGACTTCGTCGGCTCGGACATCCATGACGTGCTCAAGGCTCTCTCTCTGCAGAGCAATACAAACGTCGTAGCCAGCACCGACGTCAAGGGCCAGGTGACGGTTGCGCTCAACAACGTCACCGTCGAGGACGCCCTCAAACTCGTGACCAACCTCAGCGGATACAAGTTCCAGAAGGTGGACGACACGTACGTTGTCGGCACTCCCGACAACCTGAACTCGCTCGTCTCGGGCGCCGCATCCGCGGATGCCGCCCGCGTCGCGGAAGTGGCGATGGTCCGCCACTCTGATCCTGTCCAGCTCAGCAAGATGCTCGCGGCCCAGTACAAGGGCATGGAGGTGACGAGCACCGCCGTGGCCGACGACAAGAAGGGCATTCCGAGCGGTACGAACATGATGGTCCTGAGCGGCACGGCCGATCAGGTCCAGTCGGCGAGGAACCTGGTCGCGATGGTCGAGAACTCGCTCGAGGCCAGGGCCGCGTCAACCGACATGGATGTCTACCAGGTCAAATACGCCGACATCAATGAGCTTGCGAACGCCGTTGCGGATTTCGTGCCGGGACTCAGGGTGACGATCGGCCCGAACCAGGGCTTCAACCTGGAGAGCCCCAAGGCCCTGTCTCTCGGCAATGGGTCCGAGGGTTCGAGCGGCTCCTCCGGAGACCAGAAGATAATCGCGCCTCCGAAGACACTGCTCCTGCGAGGCTCTTCGGCCGAGATCGGGAACGCCAAGGAGTTCCTGTCGAAGGTTGACGTCCGTCAGCCGCAGATCGTCATCGAAGCGAAAGTCCTGGACATCTACAATGACGACTCGAAGGATCTGGGCATTGACTGGAACTGGAATACTGGTGTGAGCAACAGCACCACCGGTTTCAGCGAACTGCACAGGGACGAGACCGGCTCCGCGACCGGCATCATGCTCGGCCGCTTCCAGCGTTCGCCGCTCAATATCCTGGCCACGCTGAATGCCATGGTCAGGGACGAGAAGGCCAAGGTGCTTGCCAATCCGAGCATCTCCGCGCTCGACGGCAAGCCTGCCAGCATCTTCATCGGCAAGGAACTGAAGTACGTCGTGAACATCCAGCAGACGCCTACCGGCATCAACGTGACTACGGAGACCGCCCGGATCGGCGTCCAGCTTCACTCGGTCAGCCGCGTCAGTTCGGACGGCTTCATCACGATGGACCTGCATCCGGAGGTCAGTTCCCCAGTCGGTGACGGCCTCACGATAGGCGAACTCGGCATCACCCTGCCTGAGATCTCCCGCAGGTACATTGACACCACCGTCCGAGTGAAGGACGGCGAGACCATAGTGATCGGCGGCCTCATCAGCGACGAGGAGCGGCAGATCATGTCGGGGATTCCGATCCTGAGCGACCTTCCGCTGATAGGCAACCTGTTCAGGACAAAGAGCAAGTCGAAGAACCACTCGGAGATCATGATGTTCATCACTCCGAGGATTCTCGCCGACGACGCCCAGTAATAGTGGAAGTCCGGCTTGTAGTCGGACGGGATCGTGTGACGGTATCGAGGGCGGGTCCGCCCGCCCTCGATTCATCTCAGACTAACCGGGATCGCAGATGCAGAAGAAGCCGATCGGCGACATATTCGTAGAAGCGGGCCTGATCAACGAGGATCAACTCGGCCAGGCTCTGGACAAGCAACGCCAGCTTGGTACCGGGGAGACTGTCGGCGACGTGCTCGTCGGGATGGGCCTGATCAACGAGAGAGACCGGGCGCGGTGTCTCGGTACGCACTGGGGCGTCCAGTACCTCGACTTGACCGACCACCCGATCGAGGAGGAGGCCGTCAAGTGCGTCTCCCAGGAGATTGCGCGCAGGTACAAGGCCGTCCCGGTCGGCAGGTCCAACGGCCACATCACCGTGGCGATGAAGAACCCGCTCGATATCTTCGCCATTGATGAGATCCGCCTTATCACCGGACTGGATGTCGAGCCGGTCATCGCTACCGAAGAGGATATCCTCGGCGCGATCAGCCACTTCTACGGCGGCAGCCAGTCAATAGAGGCCGTCAACGAACTCATTGACAACATCGAGACCGCCGACATCGCCCTGACCGAAGGCGACGACGAGAGCCAGGAGGACGAGGTCAGCATCGAGGAGCTTCGCGAGCTCAGCGAAGAAGCCCCGGTCATACGGCTGTGCAACCTCATACTGACCCGAGGGATACAGGACAAGTGCAGCGACATCCACCTCGAGCCCGGGAAGACGTCGCTGAAGGTGCGCTATCGCATAGACGGCATACTGCACGACGGCCTGCTGGTTCCGAAGAAGGCTCAGGCGTCGCTCATATCTCGTATCAAGATCATGTCCGAGATGGACATCGCCGAGAAGCGCGCTCCGCAGGACGGCCGCATCAGCGCGGTGGTTGACGGCAAGCAGTACGACTTCCGCGTGTCCACTCTGCCGTCGGTCTACGGAGAGAAAGTCGTACTGAGGGTCCTCGACAAGAGCTCCATCATGATTGGTCTGAACAAGCTGGGTCTGCTTCCCAACACCCAGGACATGTTCGAGTCAATCATCAGCCGGAGCTACGGGATAATACTGGTCACCGGCCCCACCGGCAGCGGCAAGTCAACCACGCTGTACTCGGTGCTCTCGAAGCTCAACTCGGGCGAGAAGAACATCCTTACCATCGAAGACCCGGTCGAGTACGAGCTTGCGGGCATCACCCAGACGCAGGTCAACGTCCGGGCGGGCATGACCTTTGCGAGCGGCCTGCGGACCATGCTGCGCCAGGACCCGAACATCATAATGGTCGGCGAGATCCGCGACAAGGAAACCGCGACGATCGCCATCGAGGCGGCCCTCACCGGCCACCTGGTGCTCTCGACGTTGCACACGAACGACGCGCCCGGCGCGGTCACCAGGCTTCAGGAGATGGATGTCGAATCCTTCCTGATCGCATCGTCGGTGATCGGAGTGCTGGCCCAGAGACTCCTCAGGATGATATGCCCGAAGTGCAAGGAGACGTATTCCCCGCCCCGCGACGCCATCCGGCGTCTCGGCATGAACGTCGAGGAGGACTCCGAGGTAACCTTCTCGCGGGGCAAGGGATGCGACCACTGCAAGGGCACGGGATACAAGGGCAGGATCGGCATATACGAGCTGATGCCCATAACGGACAAGATTCGCGATCTAGTCCTGGCCAGGTCCTCATCGTATGCGCTCAAGGAAGCCGCGGTGGAGGCCGGGATGAAGACGCTCAGAGATGATGCCATGGAGAAGATTCTTCTCGGCATGACGACCCTCGAGGAGTCGCTGAGGGTGATCTATTCCGGCTAGGCAGGAGCCGGACCAGCGGGAGATAATACCAGATGCAGGACATTGACCTCTTGAACCAGCCCGGAAGCCCGGACGACCTGAGCCGGCGGCAAACCGAAGAGACGGACCTTCTGGGCCGACCGGTCGCGCTCGACGAAGGCGATCGCCTGGAGCCGAACATGCGGGAGATTGACCTTCTGCACAAGCTTGACGAAGAGCCTCAGTCTTCGGATCAGAAGGGCAAGCCGGTCTCCGACGTGCACATTGACGATCTGCTTCGCCTCGGGTGCGAGATGGGAAGCTCGGATATCCACCTGACCGTCGGCAGGCCGCCGATGGTGCGCTGCGACGGACATCTCGTCGCCACTCCTTACGCCGAACTCGGCCAGCGCGATACCCAGCGGCTCATCTACGACATTCTGAGCAACGATCAGATCCAGTGGTTCGAGAAGACGCGCGAACTCGACTTCTCCTACGGGGTCAAGAACGCCGGGCGATTCAGGGTCAACGTCTACAAGCAGCGCGGCTCCATCGGCGTCGCAATGCGCGCGATTCCCACGAAGATTCCCTCGATGGAGGAACTCGGCCTTCCCCCGATCCTGCGCGAGCTGACCCGCAAGCACAGCGGGTTGATCCTGGTCACCGGGCCGACCGGAAGCGGAAAGTCCACGACGATCGCGACGATGATCGACAACATCAACGGCGAGCGCAGCGGGCACATAATGACCATCGAAGACCCGATCGAGTATCTGCACAACCACAGGAAGTGCATGGTTAACCAGCGCGAACTCAACACCGACACGGACTCGTTCGAGAACGCCCTGCGCGCCATACTGCGCGAGGACCCGGATGTCATACTGGTAGGCGAGATGCGCGACCTGGAGACGATCGCGGCCGCGATAACCCTTGCTGAGACCGGCCACCTCGTGTTCGGCACCTTGCACACGAGAAACGCGCCGCAGACCATTGACAGGGTGGTGGACGTCTTCCCGGCGCACCAGCAGGATCAGATCAAGGTACAGCTCTCGAACACCATCGAAGCCGTTGTCGCCCAGCAGCTCATTCCGCGAGTCGGCGGAGGTCGCTACGCGGCCATCGAGATCATGGTGGCCAATCCGGCGATCAGGAACCTAATCAGAGAAGGCAAGACCTATCAGATATACTCGTCCATCGAGACCGGAGGAGCAGCCGGCATGCAGGCGATGGATCGCGTGCTCGCCGACGCTCACAGGAACGGCGTGATCAGCTACGAAGAGGCCGTCAGCAGGGCCATAGACAGAGACAACTTCACCAGGTTGCTTAACGGCAGTTGATGACCGACTTCCTTTCCGGAGTTCGCGGCTCTGACGGAGCCTCGACTTCCGGAGGGAGACACACAGGAAGGGAAGAGCGACATGTCTACATTTGCATACACGGCGGTTGACCAGTCAGGGAGATCCGTCAAGGGCAAGATAGAGGCCGACAACCAGCAGTTGGTCCTCTCCAAGCTTCACGACCAGCGGTATCACGTGCTGGATATCCGCGAAGCCAGGACGGGCGCCAGGTTCACCGGCTTCGACAGGTTCAAGAAGCTCAAGCTCAACACGCTCGTCGTGTTCAGCCGCCAGTTCGCTACGATGATTGACGCCGGCATCAGTATCATCAAGTGCCTCGACATCCTGGAGAACCAGACGAAGGACGATGTGCTGAAGCCCGTGATCAGTCAGTCTATGCGAGACGTCAAGAGCGGCATGAGCCTGACGGATGCCTTCGCCAAGCACCCGAACGTCTTCTCCAAGCTGTACGTCAACATGATTCGCGCGGCGGAACTTGGCGGCGTGCTCGATACCGTTCTCGACAGGCTCGCCGGCTTCCTCGAGACCGAGATGGACATACGCACCAAGATCAAGTCGGCCATGATGTACCCGATCATCGTCCTGGTCTTCTCAGTCCTGATGATCTGCGCGCTGTTCATGTTCGTTCTGCCGAAGTTCAAGGAGATCTTCGTGAGCATGGACGTCGAGATGCCGCCGGCCACGCGCCTGCTCTTCGACGGCAGCGCGCTATTCAAGGCCTACTGGTATATCCCGCTCGGCCTTATCATAGGCGGCGTGCTGTTCGTGCGCGCGTACGGGCGCACCAAGGCCGGCCGATACCAGATTGACATGCTGAAGCTGAAGGCTCCGCTCGTCGGCGACATTGTCCTCAAGATGGCCGTCTCGCGGTTCTCTCGAACATTCGGCACGCTGGTGAGCAGCGGCGTTCCGATGATGCGGGCTCTCGAGATCGTCGGCGAGACCGCCGGCAATACCGTCCTCGCGCAAGCGGTGGACAACGCTCGGGACAGCGTTCGCGAAGGGCAGAAGGTGAGCGCGCCCCTTGCGTCCAGCGGGATGTTCCCGACGATGGTCACGCACATGATTGACGTCGGCGAGGAGACCGGCCGCCTCAGCGAGATGTTGATCAAGGTCTCGGACTTTTACGACCGAGAGGTGGATGCCGCCGTCAAGGGTCTGACCTCGATGATCGAGCCTCTGCTCATCGTCTTTATGGGCGTTGTGGTCGGTTTCATTGCCGTCTCGGTCATGGGCCCGATATTCAAGCTCGTCAGCAGCATAGGATAGCATTCAACTCCCGATACCGGGCGATCCCCATCGCCCGGTATCGGGCAGAAGTTCTCCATCACGGAAAGGCCCTCCTTGGGTCCAACCTGGGAAGGATTACTGCGGAAGTGGCAAAGAGCAAGCTCTCGGAAGCCGAAGTCCAGGCGCTACTGGCCCTGTACGCTAAAAGCGGGGACAAGTTGCTCCGCGATCAGGTTATCAGCCAGTATCGAAACCTCGTGGAAGGTATCGCCCGCCGGTTCGTGGGGTCGGCCGAGCCCGTGGAAGACCTTGTTCAGGAAGGCTATATCGGCCTGATTACGGCCGCCGATCTCTACAATGCCGACAAGGGCGTCAAGTTCTCTACCTATGCCACGCACTTCATCGTCGGCACGATCAAGCACGCCCTCCGGGATCGCGGCAAGATCATCAAGGAGCCGGCCTGGCTGCAGGAGCTGAACTACAAGATGGATCGCGTCGTAAGCGCGCTCTGCCAGGAACTCGGCCGCCAGCCGACCGAGAGCGAGATCGGCCGAGTCATGCACCTTCCGGAGGAGCAGGTCGCCGACCTGCTGACTACGCGAGAGGTGTTCAAGGTCGCGTCGCTGGACATAGACCAGGATGACGGACCGTCGAACGGCGTTGACCTCGACAAGGTGCAGGATGACAGTTGCGTCACCTTCCAGCTGCCGGTTGAAGACAAGATCGTCCTCGAAACCTGCATGCACAAGCTGAAGACCATCGAGCAGAAGGTCATCCAGGAGTTCTACTACACGGGACTCAGCCAGACCGAGATCGCGAAGACGCTCGGCATATCCTGCAACTACGTGTCCCACATCCTCCGCAACGGTACGAGGAAGCTCCGCCGCATCCTTACGACCGAGGAGGTTAAGGAGGCGCAGGTCCAGCTTCAACTGGCCACCCGCAGGCCCGGAAGGGATGCCGACGATCTGCAGCCCGCCGTCGTGGACAGCGTCACCGGGCTGTACTCGGCTGAGTACATCGAGGCTCGGCTCGACGAGGAGGTCAGCCGCGCGCTTCGGTCCGGCTCGGAGCTTGCATACGGTATCGTGGCGGTAGACGGTCTCGAGGAGTTCAGGAAGCAGTTCGGAGTGATGCGCGGCGAGGATGTGTTCTACAGGATCGGGCTTGCCGTGAGGGATTGTGTTCGCCGATGCGATGTCGTCGGCAGAGCCGGTGACTCTGAGTTTGCGCTGATAATGCCTTACACCGGCGCTCAAGCCGTCAGGGTCGGCGCGAGAGTCTGCAAGGTCGTGATGAATACCGGTTTCGAGACGCCCCGGAACGGACCGCCGGCCCATTTCGGACTGCGGTTCGGGTGCTCGGTCTATCCGCACCAGTGCCGGTCTGCGCGCAAGCTCCTGTCCGCCGCCCGGACCAACCTGGAGAAGTCTGCGCCGCGCGAACTGCCGAAGGCTGCATAGCCGCACCATAGCATCGACAAGAAAGCTGGCGCGGGACGGAGTTCACCTCCGTCCCGCTTCTATTTGTGCCGCAGATTGAGTTGCCGAGCCTCACCCGAAGGAATCCTCTCTTTCGGACGGGAACTGTAGCAACACCACGACATTCCCGGAGTGTAATCGCCATGAGGCTCTTCCCTGCGATCCTTGCACTAGGAGTATCCGTCATCGGCGCGGTATCCGCCCAGGAGTTGTCGAACGGGTACTTCTCCCTCCACGCGAGGAACGGCTGTTTCGATTCGATGCGGTTCGACCCGTCCGGAAAGGGCAAGTACGGCGACAACCTGATCAAGGCGCTCTACATCGGCGAGCGGCCCGACCAGGATCGCCGTCTGCAAATGCCTCCTACAGTCGAGGCGAACGGTCTCACATTCCACGAACTCATCGCCCGCAGTCCGTTCACGGTCGAGCAAAAGGACGGCTCGGATCCGTTCCAACTCGCTCCCGGGAAGACGCTCGGCGTGAAGTTTGCCATCAAGTCGGGGATGCTCACCCGCGCGGGCGGCAAGTTCCCGACCTGGGGCGAGCCCGACTCCGCCTGCACGCTCTCGATCTATCGCCTGCCCGATGGCGACCTGGCGAGGAAGGAACTGATCGTCTCGCGCGAGCTTACGGGCATCGCGGATAACAGCGTGCAGACGATTGACTTCGATCCGCAGCCCGCCGGCGTCTTCTATCTCGAGATGTCCGGGCACACCGGCAAGACGATGGGATGGTGGGGCTCGCACAGAGGCGCCGCTCCCGATGCGGCCGCCGTCATTGACGGCAGCGAGGAGCCCGAAAAGGATCTCACGCTGATCTACTCCGGTTTCAACGAGGTGGTCGGCGACTGGAGCATCACGCTGGACGGATCGAAGCTGCAGAGCGCGTTCACCGGCGGGAATCTGCCGCTCACGTTCGTGACCCCGTGGGAGAAGGCCGGCTACGACCTCAGGAAGTTCCCGTTCAGCCGCTTCTACTCGGACACCGGCAGGCACGTCCTCCCGCAGCAGTGGAAGCGACGGCCCGCCGGTCATATCCAACACGGCAACTGGGTCTATGCGATGGGGAAGAGGAACTACGACCTCCGCTTCAACCTCAACGGGCAGAGCCTCAAGTGGGAGTTCACCGACGACGAAGCCTTGTGGAAGCTGAGCGGCCCGGCGCTCGATCTCGACCTCCTGCCGCATTCCGATGCGCTTCCCGACTACTATCCGGTCTTCTACTCCTCCGACAAGAAGACCACCAACCTCGTGAACCAGTTCTACTACAGCCACGGACTCAACTTCGGGGTCGGCACTCCGCCCGACTGGAAGGAGTGGCAGGCGCTCATCCTCGACTGGACCGACAGCCCGCAGACCTTCGAACAGCGCGGCCACTTCACCGGTGTCCAGCTCAGGGACGACGGATACGTCCGCACCTGGGGCGCGGACGACGGCTGGCCGTTCCCGTACAAAGACGAGGACAAGGACGGCAGGAACGACTACGACACCCGCCACTTCACCACCAACTCGTGCATTATCCTCGGCGCCTACCGCTACTTCGTCTGGAAGCGCGACACGGACTTCCTCAAGGAGATGATGCCGAAGCTCCGATCCATGATGGAGTTCCAGCTCAACGACCTCCATGGCACGGACGGCATCATCGTGATAGACGCCGTGGGCCACGAGGGACGTCACGACGGCATCGGAAGCAACTACTGGGACATCCTGCCGTTCGGGTACAAGGATGCCTTCTGCAACTCCTACTACTACGCGTCGCTCAAGGCGATGGGCGAACTTGAGCAGTTCTGCACCGACCAGGGCCTCGATCTCCCCGGCGATAAACGGACCCCCGAGTTCTACGCCAGGCTCCGCGACCGCGTCCGTCTCGGGTACAACCGCACGTTCTGGGATGACGCCAAGGGGCGCTACGTCGGCTGCGTGGACACCGACGGCGTGAAGCACGACTACGGCTTCACCTTCGTGAACGTCGAGGCGATGGCCTACGATCTGGCCGACAAGCCGCAGGTCGAGCGCGTCTACAGGTGGATGGAGGCCCAGCCGACCTCCACCGGCAAGGCGGACACCTACTCCGCCTGGGTCTTCGCCCCCCGTGCCAACACGATTCACAACCCGCCGCGTGACGAGCCTCAGCATCCGAAGCCGAGTTGGTGGCACTTCGGCTGGATGGGCACTCCCTACGGCGAGCAGTGCCAGGACGGAGGCGCGATCCTCTACACCTCCGGCTACGATATCATCGCCCGCGCAAAGTATCTCGGCGCGGACAACGCATACAAGCGCATGACCGAGATGCTCGGCCGCTACGACATGCCCGACCGACTGATGGGCGGCAACCCGCTCTACACCGGCGAGAACTCGCAGGGTGGGGGAAACGGCGCGGGCTCGGTCGGGGTCGAGGGGGAGTTCCCTGAGAGCGGCCTCGCGCCGGCATCGTACCTGTACGCGTTCCTCGGCGTAGATGCGGACATCACCGGGATGAGGATCAAGCCGAACCTCCCGTCGACTGTGAAGTACGCCGGCGTCCGAAACCTCTCCTACGCCGGCACGCGGTACGATATCAAGGTTACCAGGGACTCGGTCGAGATCACGCCGCTCAACATCCTGAACCCGACCACCATCAAACGAGAGCTCAAGCCCGGCGAGACGTTCGTGCTGACTCCGGCGACGGTGAGGAAGTGATGGCCTCCGATGTCCGGGCGACTGAAGTCATGGCAACGACTGCACGAAGTGTCCCTGCGGACACTGGAGACCCCGGTCGACGCAGGTCGAATTCGTGCCCTTGTTGCCGCGGTTTCAACTGCCTGGCAATCTGGCTGGTCTTGCTCACTCTCTCGCTCTCCGGTTGCTCCACCAGGACCACGGACACCGCAGTGCACCTCCGGTTCAGCATCCTCGGCGCGAAGCAGGAGGCCGACCTCGCCAACGCCCTGGCGAGGGGCTTCGAGGCCGAGCACCCGGACATCGAGATAGATGTCGAGCCGGTCGCCGGGATGGGCTACGACATCAAGCTCATCATGCAGTCCGCGTCCGGGACCGTTCCCGACGTGCTCTTCCTCGCCGATTCGCTCGTCCCGACTTTCACCAAGTACAACGTCGTCCGCGACTTGAACGAGTTCATCAAGAAGGACCCCGAGTTCCCGATCGGCGACATCTATCCCCAGATGCTCGCCACCGGGATGGACAAGCAGGGGCGGATCTTCCAGCTCCCCCGCGAGCTTGGCGTCGTCGTGATGTTCTACAACCGCACGCTCTTCCGCAAGGCCGGGCTCCCCGACCCGCCGCCGGACTGGACGCACGAGGACTTCCTCCGCATGGCGAAGAAGCTCACCCTCCGCGACGATCAGGGCCGCATCATCCAATACGGATTCACCGCGAGCTATACGTGGTGCGGGGTCTACGCGCCGTGGGTCGCGTCGGAGGGCGGTCGGGTGGTGACCAAGGACGGGAAGTGGGCCGCGTTCAGCTCGCCGGAATCGCTCAAGGGGTTGAAGAACCTCATCGAACTGGTCACCGTGGAGAGGGTCGCGCTCCCGCCGAACCGAAGCATCACGATCCCCGGGGTAGACCCCTTCGCGGCCGGGAAGATCGCCATGCAGCCGCAGGTCTTCCCGCAGGTGCCGCTTTACCGCGCGACGATGAAGGCCTTCGATTGGGACGTCCAGGTGATGCCCAGGGGATCGGTGAAGCACGTCACGAACATGGGCGCGGCTGGATACGGCATGTCCACGAACACGAAACACCCGAAGGAGGCCTGGGAGTTCCTGAAGTACATCGTCAGCCGCGAGGGCCAGACGATCCTCGCGAAGTCCGGCAGCGGCATCCCGTGCCTGAAATCAATGGCGAAAGACCCCGTCTGGCGCAAGCCGGGGCATCCGAAGAACTACGACGCGTTCATCAACTCTGTCGAGATCGGCATGGGCTGGGACGACTTCCTCATCCTCACCCGCCCCGAGGTCCAGGACGCGGTGAACCAGGCCTTCGAGAAGTCGTTCCTCGGCAAGGCCTCCGTCGAATCTGCCTTCAAGGAAGCGGATGCGAAGATCAACAAAGTGCTCGAGGAGTCCGGTCGGTCTGACTAGACCCGCCCGCTTCGCCTTCTCCGGCACAACCCTGCTAGTGCTACGTAGCATTAGTAGGACTTGGTTGCATCCCAATAGTCGGCCTGCATGGCCTTTTTGTCGACGCTCGTCCAGACGCTGGTTTTGAAACCGCCCCGGGCAACCTCCTCCAGTTTCGCCAGATCCGGATGAAAGAAGGCCTCGAATACGGCGATGTCCCAAAGGATGCGCTGGGCAGAGTTCGGCTCCCGAGATTCCCAGCGGCTGACCAGGTAATCGCGAATTCCCCCGTTGTCTTTGAAGTGTACATCGACGTCGGCTTTGGCCCAATAGAAGTCGCGCAGGGTACTGGCCGCCATTACGTGAAGTTCAACACCGCTGTTGAGTAGGCAGGCAGCAGCGTTCTGATCGCCCTGGCAATTGAACTCATCCGTCTGAAGCTGTCCATGAATGTAGTCGTAGCCCATAACGTAAACAGCAATCTTGTCCCTGATGCCTGGGTCAATCGGCAGTGCGGAAGCTACATTCGTATACGCCCCGAGAACGAAGATACGGAGTTTCCTGCCGGCAGCCGTTTCCTTCGCCTTGGAGATGATGTCTCGAGCGGCGGGTGAATCGACCGGCGTGGATGAGTTCGGCATTGGCTTATTCGCCCCAAGCGGATGGGAAACACGATCCGTCAGTTTCATAAGCGAGAGTATTTCCTCGTTCATCTTCTGGCTCTGGCGAGCGCCTTCGGCGAAACTCGTATCTCTCCAGCTCATCGAGGACAGACCGACGACTTCAAATCCCTCTTCGCCAAGAGCCTCCCGTACTTCAGGTCGATGGGCGGCTGGGAAGGCCTGGCCAAACACGCGCGCGAGGGCCATCACGCCGTGGGGACGATGTCCTGCCGTGCCGACGGCTGGTTCGGAGTCCGCGCCTATAGCCGCGAGGGGGTCTTGGTCACCCGTCTCGTCGTTGAGTTTGGTGTGCGCAACGGGACCTGGCCAGTACGTGATGATCGGATCGCCGATCTTCCATCGCTAAGCGGCTGTCTTTTCCGCGCCCAAAGCCAATGGAGCCGAGAGGAGCATGGCGGCACAGATTACGACGATCGAAATTCACAATTGCAGCCCACTTATAACGGAAGAAACTCGATTCCATCAGGTTTCAGATTGAAGCGGCGGGCGCGGATGGCGCTGCCGCCGCCTTCCGTGTAGTAAACAATAAGAATGCTGTGATCCTTCAATTCAACGGTGGCGGGGTAGGCTCCAATGCACGAATCAATCAAGTATGGTCCCTGCCAGGTTTTTGTATCGTCATGGCTGACGTGGATGGATGTTTTCGGAAGACGATGGCTCAGGATGATCGTGCCGTCGCTCAGGCGGTTCAGGTGCGGGGCGTGGGCCGGGAAGCCGACTTTCTTCGCCTCGGTCCATGACTTTGCCTCATCGTCACTGACCGCGTAATACATGTCGTCGGTAAAGGAACGCATCGCCGCATACAGCCGACCGTCGGCGAGGCGGATGACGTCGGTCTCGGCGTTGAGTCCGACGCCTTCCGGCGCTCCGATGACGACGGGAGTTTCCCAAGTCCGGCAACGATCCGTGGAGCGGGCGGTGCCGGCGACGCTGAGCCCCGTCTCTTCGTCGCCGCGATACAGCCCCAGTACGCAAGTGCCGTCGGGAAGCTGGCGGACGGGGGCGGAGCAAAGCCAGCCGGGAATGGCTTCGCGGGCCTGCGGCTCCCACGTCTTGCCGTTATCGCGGCTGAGGACGATCTGCACGCCGGTCTCCATGCTCGGCAAATCGTAGTTCTTCGGGTCCTTGAGTGTCTTCAGCCGCTGACGGTTCTTTTCGGCGACCGAGAAGAAGGTGCAGACCACCGTGCCGTCGTCGAGTTGGGAAAGATGCGGGTCACGATTGTCATCCGCGTCATCGTAGAGCACCGCAGGTGACGTCCAGGTGCGGCCTTCGTCGGAAGAGCGGACCAGGCAAAGACGGCCGCCGAGCGGAAAATCATCGGTCGCGAGCGAGACGTGATTGTAGCCAGCGTAGAAGGCCACGAGGATGTCGCCGTTCTTGAGGCGGCAGGCGTCGGGGAAGGCTTGATACGAGTGCGCCTGCCCGCCCTTGGAAATCACGATGGGATCGACCGAAACCGCCGACTTCGCGGTTGCGAGCGCGGAAGCTTTCGTCGCTTCCCAGTAATCGGCTTTCATGCCTGGCAGATCAACCCGGGTCCAAAGGTGAAGTTTGGCACCTTCGTGCTCGATCTCCTGCAGGGTCGCCAACTGCGGCCGCAGCACGGCCTCGAAGACCGCGATGTCCCAGAGAATGCGCTGGGTGTCCTTGGGGCTGTGGGTTTCCCAACGCTTGACCAGATAGTCGGGCACCCCGCCTCTGCCTTTGAAGTGAGCGTCCAATTCGGCCTTGCTCCAAAAGAAGTCGCCGAGCGCGCTGTTTTGCATGACTTTCAGTTCGGCGCCGCTCTTGAGGAGGTGCGCGGCGGCGTGCAGGTCTCCCAAGGTATTAAATTCAGTCGGAGTGAGCCGCTTGTCATCGTAGCGGAAACCCATGACATGCACGGCCATTCTGTCTTTGATGCCAGGCTCAAGCAGCAGCGCGGAGGCGACGGTGGTGTAAGCTCCGAGCACAAACACCTGTAATTTCCGCCCGTCCGGCATCGCCTTCGCCTTGGCGATGATGTCTCGCGCGGCGGGTGAATCGACCGGCGTGGCGGCGGCGGGCATCGGTTTCAGAGCCCCGATCGGATGCGAGACACGATCCGTGAGGTTCAGCATAGCGAGCAGTTCCTCGTTCATCTTCTGGCTGGTCCGGGTATTGGCCCCGAAGTCCTTCGGTTCCCCCCAGCCAGCCGAGGACAGGCCGACGACATTGAACTCGGGGGCGAGCAGTGCCCGGTAGATGGCGAAGGGGTCGTCCACCTCGTTTGCCGTGTCGGTGTCAATGTAAACGCGAGGTTTCATTGGCCCACTCACGGCCATGCTGACGATGGGAAACAGGGATTGAGCCTGTCGTTGCATCCCGATGTCCGTGTAGTGGACGCCGTCCACGGTGCCTTCGCCGTCGTCGCCGATGAAGTCATCAGGAGCGACGATCACCAGTCCCTTTACGCCATCCTTTTGCAGACTCTGGACGGCGAATTCCTGATCGCGGGTTCTCTCGGTCGGATGGGCGTCGGGGCGAATCATCGATTGGCCCATAAAAAGGATCGGCGTGACGGGGTGGGCTTTGCGAATGGCTTGCACCAGCTTTGTCACCTGATCCAGGAACATTTCCTTGCCCGTTCCCATGTTCCAGGTGCAGTCGATGACATACGCCGCCGCGTCGATTTCGGCGAGCACCTCGCCGACGGGCGGTGCCATATCACCCGAGGCGGAGAAACCCAGGTTGATCACCGGTCGGTCGAGCATGCGGCCAAGAATCGATGTCCAGATCATCCCAGGCCGCGATGCGCATCCGCCTTGGGTGATCGATGTTCCGTAAACGACGAGCGCCTTGCGCAGACCATCGGGCCGCGAAGCCGGCATTTCCAGATGGGCGTCCGGTGGCACTCCGATTTCCAGGGACTTCATGCCGTTGTATGCGGGCAGGTAGAGCAGGCACTCTCGCCCCGCTTTGGCACCATCCGGGAATTCGAGAGTGGCGAGATTGCCGTCCTGTTTGTGCGGCCTGCCGTTTCCGATGAACCGCCACGAGCCATCGGCGGTGCGGGCGTAAAGATCCAAGCCGCTGCATCCGGTCGCGGGCATGTGCGGCATGGCGAGCGATGCGCTGGTGAGCGACCATCGCACGCTCACGGTCGCAGCGTCGGTGGTGAATCGAATACAGATGCCGGCGCTTTCCTTGCTCTGGTCCCACGCCGTGGAATTGACCTTCGTCTTGGCGGAAGCCGGAAGCCGGTCGAAAGGGTCTGTGGTGTTGGTCCAGCCCTTGCCTTCGACCTCGAGCGAAGTGGCGTCACGCCATTGTACGTCCTGCCCCCTGGCATGATCAGCATGCAGGCTGAACATAACCAGAAGCACCAACACAATACATCTCTTAATAGTCACGATTGGCTGCCAATCGGATTTGCATCATCCGGCCTCTCCTGAACGATGATCGGTCACACATACCTCCATTCGCTATCAGCGCTGGTTGCTCCTTTGTTCCCGGTAAGCATCCGGCATTCCGGGGTGCGGCAGCAGGGGAAGCGGGAGTGGAGGCAGAATGAGATGAAGAGGAGAGGGAATGTGAGCAACCTACGTCGCCGAGAATCCATCGAGGGGTATCTGTTCGTCGCGCCTTTGCTCGTCGGGCTGATCGTGTTCACCGCCGGGCCGATGCTCGCGTCGCTGGCGATCAGCTTCTGCAAGTACAACCTCTTCAGCCCGCCGAAGTTCATCGGCGTCGGGAACTACACCGAGCTGGCGCGCGACCCGCTCTTCTGGCAGTCCCTGAAGGTCACCATGATCTACTCATTCGTCAGCGTCCCGATCGGCCTCAGCCTCGGACTCGCGGTCGCGCTGCTGATGAACCAGAAGATCCGCGGCATCGCCGTCTTCCGCACGATCTACTACCTCCCGGCGGTCGTCTCGGGCGTGGCGGTCGCGCTCCTGTGGATATGGATCTTCGACCCCTCCTACGGGCTCGGCAACGTCGTGCTCCGGGCGTTCGGACTCCCGCCGGTGGGGTGGCTCTCCGACCCGCGGACCTCGCTCCTGTCGCTTATCCTGATGAGTTTCTGGGGAGTCGGCGGCGGGATGGTGATCTACCTAGCCGGCCTGCAGTCCGTGCCTCAGCATCTCTACGAGGCCGCGTCGCTCGATGGGGCCGGTGTCTGGTCTAAGTTCCGGCACGTGACGATCCCGATGCTCACGCCGGTGATCTTCTACAACCTGATCATGGGGATCATCGGCAGCTTCCAGGTGTTCACGCAGGCGTTCGTGATGACGAACGGCGGCCCGGTGAACAGCACCCTCTTCTACGTGCTCTACCTCTTCCGCCAGGCGTTCAACTACTACCACATGGGCTATGCGTCCGCGATGGCCTGGGTGCTCTTCGTGATCATCCTCGTGCTCACGATGCTGGTCTTCAAGTCCTCCGCCGCCTGGGTCTACTACGAAGGCGAGAGACGCCGATGAGAACACAGAAGACACAGATGGCGGAGGACGACAGAGAGAAGGAATGAAACCGAACCGACAACTGGCCAGCCTTGCGACGAAGGGGTTGACATACGCCGTGCTGCTCGCGGGATCGGTGGGGATGATGCTGCCGTTCCTCTGGATGTGCTCGACCGCGCTGAAGTCGGCGGACAAGGTGATGGCCTACCCGCCTCAGTGGATCCCGCACCCGATGGTCTGGCGCAACTTCATCGAGGGGTGGGCGAGCCTGCCGTTCACGCTCTACCTGAGGAACACCTGCATCATCACCGGCACGGTCATCGCCGGCGTGCTCCTGACGGCCTCGATGGCGGGGTACGCCTTCTCCCGCCTCCGATTCCCCGGGCGGGATGCGCTCTTCATCGTCACGCTCGCAACCATGATGCTCCCGGCGCAGGTCACGATGATCCCCGTCTACCTCATGTTCCGCGACATCGGTTGGCTGAACACGTTCAAGCCGCTCACGATCGGCGCGTGGCTCGGCGGCGGGGCGTTCAACATCTTCCTGCTCCGGCAGTTCATGCTCACGATCCCGCTCGAGCTGGAGGACGCCGCGCGGATAGACGGGTGCGGATCCTTCGGCATCTACCGGCAGATCATGCTCCCGCTGATCAAGCCGTGCCTGGCCGTGATCGCGATCTTCACGTTCATCGGCACGTGGAACGACTTCATGGGTCCGCTGATCTACCTCACCACGCCGGACAAGCTGACCCTCGCGCTCGGCCTCCAGTTCTTCCAGGGGCACTACGGGGTCACTCTGCATTACCTCATGGCGGTCTCGCTCGTCGTGATGGCCCCCTGCCTGATCCTCTTCTTCGTAGCGCAGAAGTACTTCATCTCGGGGATCGCGCTCTCGGGCATCAAGGGATGAGTCCGATGGCCCCCGCCTTCGCCTGACCTTGAGAGAACGGGTGCGTCGCTCTAGGCTCGTGCTGGTGGCGACCTTATTCCTGAACCCGGAGACAGCTGGGAAATGAGCCGTGCACAAGATACTCGATATGACCTGCCAAAGGGGCTTGACAGACGAGCCGGCGCGGTGTATCATATATGTGGAATACACACTTACTGGTGGAATACGGTGCGAAGACAGTTCTGTCCCAGGCACGGAGCGGGGGGTCCTCCTTGCTCCTGCAGCATGGGGAAACTATCCAGGCTAATCGAGCCTGTGGTCATAATGGCGATCAAGCAGCATCCGAACACGCACGGGTACGATCTGATCCAGCACGTTCAGAAGCTGGCGATGACCGACTCCGAAATCGAGCCGGGCGCAGTCTACCGAATGCTGCGCCAACTGGAGGCGAACGGGATGGTCGTCTCTTCCTGGGAGTTCGGCTCGCACGGACCGGCGAGACGCTGCTACTCGCTCACGCCTGAAGGCGAAGTGCATCTCACGGAGTGGGCGCAGATCATCGAGAAGCGGCGCGCTGAGATGGACGAATTCCTCAGGGAATTCGAGGACGCACAGAAGAGTTCAGCAGCCGGCAGAGTTGGTTGACGCGACTCGCGCTCCGCGTTGCTTCCCTCTTTTTTTTGCGGATAATAGGTGTAAAATACACCTAATAGCCCAGACAGGGCGAATAGACGAAACGGAGGTTACAAAATGCGTCACAGAAACATGTACTACGCGACCGGACTCCCGGGCTGGATGCGATTCGGATACAGCCCCGGATGGGTCGGCCGGAGTGCGAGCGGACTCGGGCCTTGTGCCCAGTTCATGATGTCGGGCCAGTGGCCTACTCCGCAGATGGAGCAGGCCTGGCAGGGTGCCGAGCCCACTGGATTCGACAGGGTAGCTCTGCTGAAGAACCAGGCGGATATGCTCCAACAGCAGTTGGAGGCGATCAGAGCTCAGATCGCCGAGATCGAGAATCAGGAGGACTGACATGAAAGTTGCGGTATGCTCGACCGGAGACAATCTCGAGGCAATGGCCGATCCACGATTCGGCCGATGCGCTTACTTTCTCATCGTTGATACGGATTCCATGGTCTTCGAGGTTGTGGAAAACACCGCCGCGATGCAGGGACAGGGCGCGGGTATCGCGGCGGCCCAACTCGTCGCGTCGAAGGCTGTCGAAGCCGTCGTGGCCGGCAACTTCGGCCCGAATGCGTTTCAGGCGCTGAATGCAGGCGGCATCAGAATCTACACCGGCTCAAGTGGTTCGGTTCGACAGAACGTCGAGGCGCTCAAGGCCGGTCAACTCCAGCAGATCAGCGGAGCCAGCGTTCAGGCGCATTATGGAATGCCTCCGGGCCAGGCGCCGGGAGGCGGGCCCGCGCCGGGCGGTGGAATGGGAGGTGGCATGGGCCGTGGAGGTGGCATGGGTCGCGGAGGCGGTATGGGCCGTGGCGGAGGACGCGGTGGGCGCCGGTAGCATGCCTGCGAAAACCCCGAGTCTACCCGTTCTTTCGGTAGCGGCCGGCAAGGGCGGCACCGGCAAGACGCTCATCGCGACGAGCCTCGTCCTTGCCCTGAACGAGCGCCACCCCGGGGGAGTGCGGATTCTCGACTGCGACGTCGAAGAGCCGAACGCACACCTGCTGCTCCGGCCTGAGATCGCGAGTACGGAAACCGTGTCCGTGCTGGTTCCGTGCGTCAACAAGGTTCGGTGCGATGCCTGCGGCAAGTGCGCCGAGGTATGTCAGTACAGCGCGATCGCGGTCATCCGCGATGCCGTGCTGACCTTCCCGGAATTGTGCAGCGGTTGCGGCGCATGCGTCTACATCTGCCCTAGACGCGCCATTGACGAGGAGGCGCGTGAGGTCGGTGTTGTTTCGAGCGGCCGGACCCCGGAGGGCATCAAGTTCCACAGCGGCACGGTCCACGTAGGGGTCCAGCGCAGCGGCCCCGTCACCCGGGCCGTCAAGCGTCGGATCAGTGCCGACATGATCACCATAGTTGACGCTCCCCCGGGTACGGCATGCCCGATGCAGGAGACCGTCGAGTCGTCCGATTTCTGCATCCTGGTGACGGAGCCCACCCCATTCGGTCTGAGCGACCTGGGGGCGGCGGTCGAAACCTGCAAGGCGCTCAATGTCCCGTGCGGTGTCATCGTGAACAGGGACGGGCCGACCGATCCCGGCATCGAGGATTACTGTCTTCAGCAGCAGATACCTCTTCTGCTGAGAATACCGCAGTCCCGGGAGATCGCCGAAGCCTACTCCAGCGGTCATACGCTGACCGCAGCGCTTCCCGAATGGAAGGAAGCATTTCTCAATACGTACGACGAGATCGTGCGACTAACGAACACTCTTTCAGGAGGTGAAGAATATGCCAGGGTTTGATGGTACGGGTCCGAATGGACAAGGCCCGCTAACAGGTGGCGGCAGGGGCTATTGTGCTCTGCCCACCCAGTCGGGCGCTCCCAACCAGCAGGGCGCGCTCGGATTCTGGAGTCGCCTTCGCGGCTTCTGGCCGGGGGCCGGCATCGGCGTTAGGCCGTTTGGCCGCCGGGGCGGTGGCCGGGGCATGGGTCGCGGAATGGGCCGCGGCAGAGGCAGATGGTAATGAGCGGTGATGAGTGAGGAGCGTCAGGTGAGGGTACACGATGAGGCTTCACTCGTTGCTCCTCACTCATCTACAACTCGGGAGTCTACATGTGAACTCTGATAGAATGAGACAGATGACGGTTGTGAGTGGAAAGGGAGGAACCGGCAAGACGACGGTGCTCGGATCGTTCGCCGCGCTCTCCGAGAACAAGGTGCTTGCAGACTGCGATGTTGACGCGGCGAATCTCCACCTTCTTCTCCACCCGGATATCGAGGTGCGGAGTGATTTCTACGGCGCGAAGATCGCAGTCCGCGATGAAGAGAAGTGTGTCCGCTGTGGTATGTGCGAGCTAAGGTGCAGGTTCGATGCGATCACTTCCGAGGAAGTGGATGAGCTCGCCTGTGAAGGATGCGGGCTCTGCACTCTTGTCTGCCCGGCACATGCCCTGACCCTTGAGACCATCAAGAGCGGAGAGTACTACCTCTCAGCCACGAAGTACGGTCCGATGGCCCACGCGAAGCTCATGCCGGGAGGAGAAAGCTCCGGGCGTCTTGTCACGGTCGTTCGCCAACAGGCTGAAGACTTGGCCCTCCGAGACGGCAGGTATCTCATCCTGATAGACGGTCCCCCGGGGATCGGATGCACGGCTACGGCGTCGCTCACCGACGTAGACCTCGCGCTGGTAGTGACTGAGCCGACGCTCTCCGGCATGCACGACATGGAACGTGTGGTTCAACTTATCGAGCACTTCGGTCATCGGTGCGCGGTCATCATCAACAAGGTTGACCTGAATCCTGAGAACAGCGCGAGCATCCGTGAGTTTGCCTTGGAGCACGGAGTCCCGGTCGTCGGTGAGATACCCTTCGACGAGACGGTCACCCACGCGAACGCTGCCGGAAGACCGCTCGTCGAGTTCTCGAACGGTCCCGCGGCATCGGCAGTGAGGGAGGCTTGGGTCGGGACAGCGGGGTTGCTCACATGAGTTCGGCACACGCTGAGTGCTTTGCCTGCGGAGACCGGAATGTGCGAGGGCTGCATCTGGAGTTCCGACCCGCCGGTATGTCGCGGGTCAGCGCGGAGGGTAAGTTGGGCGAAGAATACCAGGGCTACCCGGGTCTGGTACAGGGAGGTATCGTCGCCACGCTGCTCGACTCGGCCATGACCAACTGCCTGTTTGCGGATGGTATAGAGGCAATGACGGTGCGGCTGAACGTTCGATTTAGGGAGCCGGTCGTGGTGAACCGCTGGATGACCGTTGCTGCATGTCTGGTCCGACGGCGGGGCAGGTTCTATGAGCTTGAGGCGTCCGTGCTGCAGAACGGGAGACAGAAGGCTACGGCTGAGGGCCGCTTCATCGGCGATAAGGGCCGCAGGGTGGTGGAAGTAGGAGACAATTGCTAGATACCCGTATCATCAATGAGCGTAAGATCGCAGATGCGCTTGATGCAGCCAGTACCGATCCCGGAGAGATACGTGACATAATCAGTAAGGCTCGGGAGATGCACGGCCTGGACCTGCCGGAAACTGCTTCCCTTCTTGCCGTACAGGATCGCGATCTGGAGCAGGAGATATTTGCCGCCGCGCGAGACGTCAAGCTGGCCATATACGGCAAGCGACTCGTCCTCTTTGCACCGTTGTATATCTCGAACCTCTGCAGCAACAACTGCCTGTACTGCGCGTTCCGTCGGGACAACCCGGACATCGTGCGGCGGACCTTGACTCTCTCCGAGGTGGGGAACGAAGTCCGGCTGCTGGAGGATCAGGGGCACAAGCGCCTGCTGATGCTCATGGGCGAGCATCCCACGGAGCGAAGCCTCGACTACTTTCTCTCAGCTATCGAAACGGCATACTCTACCCGGTCCGGCAAGGGGGAGATACGCAGGATCAACGTCGAGATCGCCCCACTCTCGATCGAGGACTTCCGGCGATTGAAGGAAGCGCGGATCGGCACATACGTCGTCTTCCAGGAGACCTACCATCGGGAGACGTACCGGCGGGTGCATCCCAGCGGAGTCAAGGCCGACTATGACTGGCGGCTCACCGCCATGGACAGGGCGATGCAGGCCGGCATAGATGACGTCGGCATCGGCGCGCTGTTCGGGCTGCATGACTACCGCTTCGAAGTGCTGGGACTCCTGATGCACGCGCGGTATCTTGACAGGACGTACGGGGTGGGGCCTCACACGATCTCCATTCCCAGGATATACCCGGCCAAGGGCGCTCCAATCTCCGACCGACCGCTTTCGCCCGTGACCGACGATCAGTTCAAGCGACTGGTGGCGGTGTTGCGACTATCCGTGCCCTACACCGGCATGATACTTTCGACCCGCGAGAGCCCCGGTCTGCGGCACCAGGTGTTCGACCTCGGTATCAGCCAGATCAGCGCGGGCTCGCGGACGAATCCCGGCGGATATGCCTCCGGGAAAGAGCATTCGCCGGATGACGAGCAGTTCTCGCTTGGGGACACGCGGCCCGTTGATGAGGTCATTCGTGCGGTGGTCGAGCAGGGCTACATCCCCAGCTTCTGCACCGGCTGCTACAGGCTTGGGCGCACCGGGCAGGATTTCATGGACCTTGCCAAGCCCGGCCTGATACAGGAGTTCTGCCTGCCGAATGCCATTCTGACATTCCAGGAATACGTGGAGGATTACGCGTCCGAGGCCACGCGAACCGCGAGTGAGAAACTGGCCCGGAGGATGATCGAGGACATACCGACCCCTGAGCGCCGAAGTGCGACTCGGGAGAGAATCACGCGTGTCAGAGCGGGAGAGAGGGATCTCTATTTCTAGCGCCGAGAGGAGAACTTAATGGAAGGAATTCTGACCGTAACCTACAGGTGCAATGCCAGGTGCCACATGTGCAACACGTGGCAGTATCCATCCGACCCGCGAGATGAGATTCAGCTCGAGCATATCGAGAAGTTGCCGTCTGGTCTGAAGTTCCTGAACGTCACCGGCGGCGAGCCGTTCCTGCGGACGGACATCGAGGAGATCATCGGCGTCGCAAGGCGGAAGAGCGAGCGGATAGTGATCAGCACCAACGGCTACTTCACGGAGCGTGTGCTGGCGCTGGTCGAGAAGTACCCGGAGGTCGGGGTACGCGTCAGCCTGGAAGGGCTCCCAAGCGCGAACGACGAGTTGCGGGGTATCGCCGATGGATTCGACCACGGACTGCGCACCATACTCCAACTGATGCGTCTCGGCGTGAAGGACATCGGCTTCGGGTGTACCGTATCCGATCGGAACGCGAAGGATCTGATGGAGCTGTACGAGCTTGCCAAGGGCCTTGGCCTGGAGTTTGCTACTGCCATTCTTCACAACGGCTACTACTTCCACAAGACGGACAATGCCCTGCAGAAGAAAGACGAGATCGCGGAGTGTTTCCATGAGTTGATACGCGACCAGTTGAAGAGCAATAACCCGAAGAACTGGTTTCGCGCCTACTTCAATCACGGGATCATCAACTATGTCTACGGCGGCAAGAGGCTGCTGCCGTGCGAGATGGGCAGGGACATCTTCCTGCTGGACCCGTTCGGCGAGATTCGCCCCTGCAACGTCCTGGAGATGAGCATGGGCAACATCAAGGAGTCGAGCTTCGAGGAGATATGGAACAGCCCTCAGGCGGACAAGGTAAGGCGGGCCGCCGCTTCCTGCGGCCAGAACTGCTGGATGATCGGCAGCGCCAGTCCTGCGATGAAGAAAAACATCTTGGCGCCGATCAAGTGGATTCTGAAGAACAAGCTTAAGTACACCCCGGCGAAGTATCCCGTCTGCCAGGACGAACCGACCGCCGAATGCGGGTGAAAGCGCAAATGATGCTATCGTCGGGAGTTGCGGCAATGACCAAGAAGGACTATGCGCATCTTTACGGCCCCGTGCCTTCACGCAGGCTCGGTCGATCTCTGGGCGTGGATATCGTGCCGTTCAAGGTATGCAGCTACGACTGCGTCTACTGCCAACTCGGCCGGACCACGAGGCTGACCGCCGAGCCCGAAGAACTGGTAGACGCCGATGAAGTCATGTCCGAACTGGAGCGATGGCTGGCGAAAGGCAACACAGCCGACTACATTACATTTGCCGGCTCAGGCGAGCCGACGCTTAACAGCGACCTGGGCGCGATGATCTCGAGGACCAGGGAGTTGACCGACATTCCGAGCGCCGTGATCACGAACGGGGCGCTGCTCTCCGATCTCTCCGTCATTCAAGGTGTCTCGGAGGCTGATCTCATCGTGCCTTCCCTGGATGCAGGTACCGAGGAGACCTTCCGGCGGATCAACCGGCCGTGCGAAGGCTTGACTCTCGAAATGGTCGTCGAAGGTCTGCGGTTGCTTCGGCAGGAGTTCGCCGGCGCCATCTGGCTGGAGGTCATGCTGGTGCGCGATCTCAATGACTCCGACGCCGAGTTGGCTGCGATATCAGCCGTCATCAGCGGCTTGGGTCCGGACAAGGTGCAGATCAATACAGTCGAAAGGCCGTCGCGATCCGGAGGCGTCTCGGCGGTTTCCCCGGAGACGCTGGAGAAGGCGCGGGAGATTCTCGGGCCGTCGTCAGAGGTAATTACTGCTCAGCCAGATGATCGGCAAGCCGTACGAGTCGAGGGTTCAAAGAGCGAGGTCCTTCAACTTCTGAAGAGACGGCCGTGTACGTTGGGTGACATCATTGCGGGCACGGGATTGCACGTGAATGAGGTCGTCAAGATTCTCAGGGATCTGATGACCGACGGTCTCATCGAGTCGGCCGGTCGGCCGGCCGATCCGCACTATCGCCCTGCTATCAATGCCGTCCGAGCGGGAACGCCGGAAGATGCCTGACCTTCACTTCACGTTGATGGCATTCTGCTTTGCCATTCGCGACCGGGTCAGAAGGCCTGCGGATGTACTGACTCGGCTTCCGTTGATGCCGGGACAGGTGGTTCTGGACTTCGGATGCGGTCCTGGAAGCTACTCAGTCGCCGCTGCTAGATTGGTCGGGCCGGAGGGGTGGGTCTACGCGGTAGACCGCAATCCGTCAGCAATACGCTGTGTAACGCAAAAAGCCGCCAGGCGGGGTCCGCCGAATCTTACGGGCATCTGTACAGACTGCGACACCCGACTGGATGACTCCAGTGTGGATGTTGTGTTGCTCTACGATACCCTTCACGAGCTTGCCGGCACAGCAAAGGTCGTGAAGGAACTGCATCGCGTGCTCAAGTTCGACGGACTGCTGAGCGTCGGCGATCATCACTTTACGGAGCAAGAGATCGTGGACGAGCTGACTCGAGAAGGTCTCTTCGCGGCTACGGGAAGGAACGGGCGGACGATTTCCTTCCGCAAGTGCGAGCGATGAGGGGAACGTGTACACGGAGAAGCTGCTGGACCATTTTAATAACCCAAGAAACGTCGGCCCGATGGAGGATCCCGACGGATGCGCGACCATCGGCGATCCCGAGTGCGGCGACTTCCTGCGAATGTACATCAAGGTTCGGGACATGCACCTTGCGGAGATTACTTTTCAATGTCAGGGATGTCCGTTCTCGATCGCCAGCGCCAGCGCCACCACTGAGATGGCGAAGGGCAAGCACATCCACGATGCCATATTGATCACCCCGGAGGACGTAGCCGACTACCTTGGGGGGATGCCCGAATGGAAGCTGCACTGCTCGAACCTCGGCGTAGCGGCACTATGGCGCGCGATGGCCGACTATCTCGGGCTTCTCGAAAGGAACGATGACAAGTTTCTGAGCCGATGGGGTAGTCCTCAGAGTGCTGAGGACACGTCGGAAACTAAGACAACGGAGGCAAAGTAGTGGAAGAGATGAAGGCGACGGAGCAGCCGTCGCTCGCGGAACAATCGAACAAGGTATCTCGGGTCGTAGGCGTCATGAGCGGCAAAGGCGGAGTCGGCAAGTCATTGGTGACCGGCCTTCTTGCGACCGCGCTTCGGAAGCAGGGGAGTACCGTCGGCATACTCGACGCGGACATCACGGGGCCGAGCATCCCCCGGATGTTTGGCGTCACCGATCGGCCCGACGCGACCGAACTCGGCATCTTCCCGCCGAGCGCCGAGTCCGGCATCAAGATAGTCTCGATCAACCTGTTTCTCAGCAAGCCGGATGACGCCGTCATCTGGCGCGGCCCGATGATTTCGGGTACCATCAAGCAGTTCTGGACGGAGGTCTTCTGGGGCGATCTCGACTACCTGCTGATTGACCTTCCGCCGGGCACGGCGGATGCGCCCCTCACGGTGATGCAGAGCCTTCCGATGGACTGTACGGTCATCGTCACCTCACCCCAGGAACTCGCGGCAATGGTCGTCCGAAAGGCCGTCAGCATGTGCAGGCAGTTGGAGGTGCCGATACTCGGCCTCGTGCAGAATATGGCCTGGATGGACTGCCCGTCGTGCAAGGAACGGGTTTATCCCTTCGGCAAGACGGATGGCAACACCCTCGCCGCGGAGATGGGCATCCCATACCTGCTCGACATACCGATTGACCCGCATATCTCGCGGCTTGCCGACGAGGGCATGATCGAGCGTTACGAAGCCAATCCGTTTGTGAACATGATCTCCGCAATCACCAACTCGATCGAGAGCATCGCGAAAAGCAAAGAAGCGGGGGTATCGGGTGAGAGTCACCATTGCAGTAGACAACCTGGCTGATGACGGCCTCATTGCGGAACACGGCCTCAGCATGCTCGTCGAGTCCGACGAACGGTCTCTGCTCTTCGACACCGGGCAGACCGACGCGGTCGTGCGCAATCTGGAAGCCCTCGGCGCGGATTTGGAACGGATCGAGGCGATAGCGCTCAGCCACGGGCACTACGACCACACCGGAGGCCTGCGCGTGACGATGAGCCTCGCGCCCCACGCGGTATGCTGCGCGCACCCCGCATGCTTTCGGAGTAAGTATTCCGCGTCCGAGCAGGGCATGAGGTCCATCGGCATCCCGGCGGGTTCGACCGTCGCCGAAAGGGTCATCCGTTTCAACAGGGGACCGGCGGAGATCCTGCCCGGCATGACTCTGAGCGGCGGAATCCCTTTTCGCAGTGGTGTTGGCATCCTGGAGCGACGCTTCCTTACAGATGGTGATCCGGGCCTCATTCAGGATACCTTCGAGGACGAGCAATGCCTCGTCGTCAGGGGAGAAACCGGCACGGCGGTGCTCCTGGGATGCGCTCACAGAGGTGTCGAGAACAACCTGCTCGCCGCTCTGGAGATCGCCGGCACGGACGAGATCAAGCTCGCGGTCGGCGGGATGCACCTTGGCAGCGTGGATGAGGCTCGACTGCATGAGGTCGCGGAGTTCTTCGAGAGCAAACCGATTGAGACTATCGCCTGCTGCCACTGTACCGGGCAGGCAGCATATGAATACCTGAGAGGCCGGCTCGGCCCAAGAGTCGTCCAGGGCCGGGCGGGTATGTCGTGGGAGATCTGATACAGGAGGAAAGAACATGAAGATCGCAATCGCAAATGACGGCGGACACGTGTCCGCGCACTTCGGCCACTGCGCCGAGTACACGTTCTTCGAGGTCGAGGACGGCAAGATCGTCGCGCAGACGTCCGTCCCTACCCCCGAGCATCAGCCGGGCATCCTGCCCCCGTTCCTTGCCGAGAAGGGCGCGAACCTCGTCATCGCCGGCGGCATGGGCGGAAGGGCGCTTGATCTCTTCGCCTCGCACGGCATAGATGTGATCCTCGGGGCTCAAGGCAGGGTCGAGGACGTCCTTCATGCCTACCTAGGCGGCACCCTGGTCGCCGGGGGAAGCAGTTGTTCTCACGGCTGCGACTGATGCAGGAGCGGACTCCGATCCGCGAACACGGGAGGAGGGCTGGCAGATGCCGATCCGAATCAATGCGGAGAAATGCAACGGATGCGCCGAATGTATGAGGGTCTGCGTACCTGAGGCATTGTCGCTCGTTGACGGCGTCATCAGCGTGGATGACTCCAAGTGCGTGCAGTGCGGAGCCTGCGCCCAGGTATGCCCGAACGAGGTGCTCGAACTCGTCCTCGAGGCTGTTCCGGTGTGTCAGTCGCCTGAGGTCATTCAGTTGCAGGCGAGGCCTGTCGCTCGTCGCTCCTCCGACGCGCCCGCAGCCGGCAATTCCTGCGCATGGCTGAGCGTTCTCGGACGGGCCGCCGTCGGAGCGGTAACGTTTCTGCTTGAGAGGGCAACGTCTGACGAGAGCCCGACCAGCGGAAGGAGAGCCGGCGGAACAGGGCGGATGAAGAGAATACGTCGCCGAGGAGGAAGGTAGATCCGGGCAGACCTGCCGATACTAACCGGAAAGAAGCTCGCCGCCCTCCTTGGCCTCGACCGTCTCCGCCCATATGGAAACGACGGATGAGGGCGACTCTGCGCCCGTCATCCGTCGTCAGTAATTCTGTCCAGTCTTTACTTGAGGGTTACTCTGACCTCATCCGATCCCGAGAATGCAGTCCCGTCCTTGAGCGTCCCAGTAAGGGTCAGGACCGCCGAGGGCGGCTCTACTATCGCCTCGACCGCAGCCTCATCGAAGCCGGCGACGAGGCACCCGGTGGCATCTGCCCAGGCCCCGGAGGCAGGAACGCCGTTCAGCGCCAGCGAGGACGTGTCCACTGTGCTCAACTTGATATCGGTGTGGACCGTCACCCTGTCTCCCTGCACGGAGTTCAGGATCAGGGTCTGAGGGGATACGGCAATCCCCAGGGGATCGTCGGTCCGGGCTCCGCAGAACGCGGCGAACGCGACTGCGAGAACCAGGCACAACGCGCAGATGAATGCGATTGGCTTGTACACGATGTTGCTCCTTTCGTACAAGGTCAACGCGACCACTAAGTGCATTGTGCACTTAGTCTTACGTGTTCTATTATACCCGAAGTGCACCGTTTGTCAAAGCTTTTTTTGAGCGTCACCCAGCGCCGAGCCGGACTGGAAGGCTTGCACAGCGCTGGCACTTCTCCGATCGGTCGGACCAGACGGCAATCCCGGCGGGCATGCTGGTATGAGAACGGAACTGCGTCGCTCGAGATTAAGCCACTCGGCGCGGAGAATCCTGACATCGCCAAGCGTGGGTGCTAGCCGGGAGAGACCCTCTTCTTGAGCCCGGGAATGATCAGTAATCGCGTCGATCCGAAGATGCGCCGGAAGGGCGGACGGGCGATTCCCTTGACAGGTTCGGCGCACAGTCATATAATCCCCCTACAGGTCGGCGGCCGTCGTTCTCGGCCGTACGCATCCCAGGGGAGATCAGGACAGATGTTCGCGATCAACTTCTACTCCGAAGCCTATGCCGATATGCTGAGGTCGGGCCGCAAGACGGCCACCATCCGCCTGGGCGACAAGAGCGACAAGTACCGCTCGGGTCAACTCGTGTGGGTTACGGTCGGACGGCGTCACGGCGTCCGCCAGAAGCTTTTCACCGCCATCATAGACTGCGTGACGGTGAAGCCTGCGTCCGAACTGACCCCCCGCGAGATCGAGAAGGAGAGCCCCGAACTCCGCCGCCTCGAGGAAGTGATGAGCCTCCTTGGCCGCATCTACGACCGCCCGGTGACCGCGGACGACCCCGTCACGATCGTCCAGTTCTCGCGGGTGAACGAGTAGGGCGCCCCTCTGCACTGCGGTTGACACCTGGGGCGTGGAGTGATATACTTGGCGCGTCCGACAATCGCTGATAGAGAGCGCGACTGACGACAGGTGGAGACACCTGTTTTTTTGATTGACACTCGGCCGGGCATCTGATATACTTTCGCCTGTGTCCGGTCCTGGTGGCGCGAAAAGCGGGCGAATAGCTCAGCTGGGAGAGCGCTTCCCTTACAAGGAAGATGTCGGGGGTTCAAGTCCCTCTTCGCCCACCATCCGAGTACAGAGCGGGGAAGTACTGAGCGCACAGACCGGTTCCGCGTGTCGGTACTTCGCACTTCGTCACTCTGTACTCCCAACGCGGGGGTGTAGCTCAGCTGGTTTAGAGCGCCTGCCTGTCACGCAGGAGGCCGCGGGTTCGAGTCCCGTCATCCCCGCCAGTTCTCAAGCGCCAAAGACCCGGAGCGCGGAATCCAGAGGCGGCGCGTTCCGGTCTTGGTTCTCTGCGCTTCAGTTCCTTGTACTCGCAACGGGCCGGGATAGCTCAGTTGGTAGAGCAGTGGACTGAAAATCCACGTGTCCCCAGTTCGACTCTGGGTCCCGGCACCATGCCATAATAGAAGAACCCTGCGGGCGTTTCGGCACGCGCCGAGGCCCGGTGAACGCGAGCCGACGTAGCTCAGCTGGCAGAGCAGCGCATTCGTAATGCGCAGGTCGTCAGTTCGAATCTGACCGTCGGCTCCAGTTTTTTGCGTACCCCATGATTTTTGCACTGATCGCCGGCAACACGCATAGGCCGCCCCCGCGCGGACGCACGGACACCTCGCCTGTCCCCTGCCTGTACTCATGCTTCCACTCGATCCGCACCGGCTTCCACGGCGAACCTACGGGAGGTACATACGCTTGAGCAAGAACAGAATCCGCAAGGCAGTCATTCCCGCCGCCGGTTACGGCACCCGGCTGAGACCGCTGACGAACATCGCTCCGAAGGAGCTGCTCCCGCTCGGCCCGAAGCCCGCCGCGCAGTTCATCGTCGAGGAGTTGCATGCCATCGGCATTGAGGATATTATATTCGTGGTCTCGCCGCACAAGGCGGGGATTCAGGAGTACTTCGGCCACGCGGCGTGCGGGGGTGAGGTCTGCATCAGCTACGTCTTCCAGGAGACGCAGAAGGGTCTCGCGGATGCGATCCTGCGCGCCGAGGAGGCGGTTGACTGCGAGGACTTTCTCGTCGCGCTCGGCGACTCGGTGATCACGCACGAGGACGGCGGGGAACACCCGACCCGGCGGCTCATCGCCGCCTACGAGGCGAACCCCGCATACGCGGCTATCATCGTCGAGCGCGTGCCGATCGAGGACGCGCACAAGTACGGCATGGTCGCTCCCGTCGGCAAGGCCGAGGGAGCATTCGAGATACGCGATCTCGTCGAGAAGCCGAAACCGGAGGACGCTCCGAGCAACTGCGCCATCGCAGGGCGGTATGTCTTCCGGCCGGAGATATTCGATTGGATCCGCCGAACGCCCCCGGGCTTCGGCGGCGAGCTTCAGATAACCGATTCCATCAAGCTGAGCCTGAGAAACGACAATCGGATATGGTGCGTCGTCCTCGACGAAGGCGAGCACCGGTACGATATCGGAAGCATCGCGACGTACTGCCAGGCGTTCACCGCCATGTGCATGCTCGATCCGAAGATCGCCCCGATAATGCGCGCGATGGTCGAGGGCAAGACCCGCTGACGAAGCATGAGGAGTCATACGTGAAAGTGCCGATGGCCGATCTTCAGGCCCAGTACCGGTTGATCGGAAACGATATAGACGCCGCCGCGCTCGAGGTGATTCGCAGCGGGCGGTTCATACTTGGCGACAACGTCAAGGCGCTCGAGCAGGAGATCGCGCATCTCTGCGGCGCGGAGCACGGCATCGGGGTCGCATCCGGCACGGATGCCCTCATACTCTCGCTCGCGGCGGTGGGAATCGGCGAGGGCGACGAGGTCATCACGACGCCGTTCACCTTCGTGGCGACGGTCGAGGCGATCGCTCTCCTGGGCGCGACGCCGGTCTTCGCGGACGTCGAACCTCGGACGTTCAATCTCGATCCCGCCGAGGTCGAGCGCAGGATCACGCCGAAGACGCGTGCGATCCTCCCCGTGCATCTGTACGGCCAGCCCGCGGACATCACTCGGCTGTCGGACCTGGCGAAGGCGCACGGCCTCAAGATCGTCTGGGACGGCGCGCAGGCGATCGGATGCGAGTACCGGGGGCGGGGAATCGGCGAGTATCCCGACGCCATGTCGCTCAGCTTCTTTCCCACGAAGAACCTCGGCGGGGCAGGGGACGGCGGTATGATCGTCACGAACGATGCCGAACTGGCGGACAAGGCGAGGCATCTCAGGTTTCACGGCAGCGCGGGCACGTACTCGTACAAGTATGTAGGCTACTGCAGCCGGCTCGACGAGCTTCAGGCGGCGGTCCTGCGCGTCAAGTTGTCGCACCTGCCGGAGTGGACGGAGGCTCGTCGAAGGAACGCTCACTCTTACAACCGTCTGCTCGACGGGCTCGAGATCGAACTTCCGGCCGAACTGCCCGGCCTCAAACATGCGTACCATCAGTATACCGTGCGCGCGACGCGCCGCGAAGAGCTAAGGAAGTTCCTCAAAACGCGCGATATAGATACTGGGGTGTACTATCCCGGGCCGCTTCACCTCGAGGAAGCGTACAACCATATGTGCCACGCGGAGGGCGACTTCCCGGAGGCGGAGCGAGCATGCCGGGAGGTGCTATCGCTTCCTGTGTTCCCGGAGTTGACTCCGGAACAGCACGCGCACGTCGCGGCCTCCGTGCGCTCGTTCTTCGACGGGTAGGCCGGCGGCGGCCCCTCGGCGAGATAGAGATCGGAGCAAGACATGAAGGCAATGATACTGGCCGCGGGAGCCGGATCGAGGCTCGATCCGCTGACGCGCAACATGCCTAAGCCCATGGTTCCGGTAGTCAACAAACCGGTAATGGAGCACATAGTCGAACTGCTCGCCCGAAACGGGTTCTCCAGGATCATGGTGAACCTGCACTATCTGGGCGACCAGATCGAGGAGCACTTCGGTGACGGATCGAAGTGGGGCGTCAGGATCAAGTACTCCCACGAGGACAGGCTCTGGGGCGACGCGGGCAGCGTCAAGCGTTGCGAGGAGTTCTTCGACAGCACGTTCATCGTCATCGGCGGCGACGACATCACCGACATAGACCTCAAGCGCCTCGTCAAGCAGCACAGGGATCACAAGGCGCTCTCGACCATCGCGCTCTCCCTGGTGGACGACCCCACCGAGTACGGCATCGTGCTCATAAACGAGCGCGGCAAGATCACCCGGTTCCTCGAGAAGCCGAAGGGCGAGGTCATCTTCAGCAACATGGCGAACACCGGCGTCTACGTCTTCGAGCCGGAAATCTTCGAGTTCATCCCGAAGAACACCTTCTATGGGTTCGGCAACAACGTGTTCCCTCTGCTGCTCGAGCAGAAGAGGCGCTTCTACGGCTACCTCACTTCGAGCTACTGGCGGGATGTCGGGAGCCTGAGGCAGTACCAGGAGGCGCACACCGACGCCCTGCAGGGACGGATCAACATCAAGTTCCCGCTCAAGGAAGTCCGCAAGTACGTCTGGATGGGCGACAACGTGGACATAGATCCGAGCGCGGAGGTAGGCTATCCCGTGGTGATCGGCAACAACTGCCGGATAGAGAAGAACGCCAGGGTCCTGGCCAACAGCGTCCTGGCCGACGATTGCATCGTGGAAGAGGATGCGGTCGTCGAGGAGAGCATCCTGTGGACCGGCGCGCGAGTGATGCGGCAGACGATGCTGGAGCGGTGCGTGGTCGGCTCGGGATGCCAGGTCAAATCGAATGCCGCCGTGTTCGACGGGGTCATCGTCAACCCGGCGCGTAACAACGGAAAGAAGTAGGAGGACATATCAATATGGTGGCTCAGATGGTAGCTCACGACGTCAAGGATATCGGACTGGCAGGTCGGGGCAAGCTCCGAATAGAGTGGGCCGAGCATTCGATGCCCGTGCTCAGGCTGATCCGGGAGCGCTTCGAGAGGGAGAAACCGCTCGACGGCGTCACGCTCGTCGCCTGCCTGCACGTAACGACCGAGACCGCGAACCTGATGCGGACCCTCAAGGCCGGCGGCGCGAAACTCGCCCTCTGCGCGTCGAACCCGCTCTCTACCCAGGACGATGTGGCGGCGTCGCTCGTCGCCGACTATGAGGTCCCCACCTTCTCGATCAAGGGCGAAGATCGGGATACGTACTACCAGCACATCCAGTCGGCGCTCGATTTCCGCCCGAACATCACGATGGACGACGGCGCGGACACGGTGTCGGTCATACACTCGGACCGCAAGGACCTCGCCGGCAACATCGTCGGCGGCACCGAGGAGACCACGACCGGAGTCATCCGCCTCCGCGCGATGGAGAAGGACGGCGTCCTGCTCTACCCGATCATCGCCGTGAACGACGCGCAGACCAAGCACTTCTTCGACAACCGCTACGGCACCGGGCAGAGCACCGTTGACGGCATCGTGCGGGCGACCAACTTCCTTCTCGCCGGGAGCGTCTTCGTCGTCGCCGGATACGGATGGTGCGGCCGCGGAGTAGCCATGCGCGCCAGGGGCATGGGCGCCCGCGTCGTCGTCACCGAGGTCAAGCCGCTCCCCGCGATCGAGGCCGTCATGGACGGCTTCGAGGTCATGCCGATGGCCGACGCCGCCCTCATCGGCGACGTCTTCTGCACCCTCACCGGCGACGTCAACGTGATCCGCGGCGAGCACTTCGAGGTGATGAAGGACGGCGCCATCGTCTCGAATTCCGGCCACTTCAACGTCGAACTCGACCTCGACACGCTGGCGACGATGGCCGTGAAGCGCCGCCAGGTCCGCGACTTCGTGGAGGAGTTCACGCTGGGGAACGGCAAGCGGCTCTTCGTGCTCGGCGAGGGCAGGCTGATCAACCTCGCCGCCGCCGAGGGGCATCCCGCCAGCGTGATGGATATGAGCTTCGCGAACCAGGCGCTCGCCGCCGAGTACATGTTCAAGAACGCCGCCTCTCTCGGGCGAAGAGTCTACCCCGTGCCCAAGGACATTGACGCCGACATCGCCCGCCTGAAGCTGAGGTCAATGGGTGTCGAGATTGACGTGCTGACTCCGGAACAGGAGAAGTATCTGTCATCGTGGGAGATGGGAACGTAGAGACGCGCAACCGCATAGAACTGCTCGGCGTTCGGATTGACCACGTGGACATGGCGGCTTCGCTCGAGGCGATCGAAGGTTTCATCCGGAGCCGCTCGCCCCATATCGTGGTCACTGCCGACGCTTCCTGCGTCGTCCTGGCGCAGAAGGACGGCGAGCTGAAGGAGATCGTCAACTCCGCGAACCTCGTCACGCCGGACAGTATCGGCATCCTCTGGGCGGCGAAGCTCAACCGCGCTCCCCTCGCCGAACGAGTCTCGGGATGCGACATGCTCGTGCTCCTGTGCGAGCGCGCGAGTCGGCTCGGCCACCGGGTATTCCTGCTCGGCGCGGCCCCCGGAGTCGCGGATGCGGCCGCGGACAGGCTCAAGGAGCGGTGTCCCGGACTGAACATCGTCGGTACTCAGCACGGCTACTTCAGGCCGGAGGATACCGAGGAGGTCCTGGGCAGGATACGCGAGGCCGCGCCCGATCTGCTGTTCGTCGCGTTCGGCATCCCGATGCAGGAGAAGTGGATACGCCGGCACATGGGGACGCTGAACGTGCCCGTCTGCATGGGGGTCGGAGGCAGTCTCGACGTGCTCTCCGGCAACGTCAAGCGCGCGCCGAAGTGGATGCAGCGCCACGGCCTCGAGTGGGTCTACCGACTCGCCGGCAACCCGAAGAAGATCGGCAAGGTGATGACCCTGCCGAGGTTCGTGCTGATGGTGCTCCGCGCGAGGATCGCGGGCCGCGCATAGGTCCCATTCGTCTCATATGTCCCATCCCGGAGAGAAGCAATGACAACCAGCGAACCCCTGCTCATCGTCGGAAGCGTCGCCTTCGACAACGTCAAGACCCCGCTCGGCGAGGTGAAAGAGGCCCTCGGCGGCGCGGCCGTATACTCATCGGTCGCCGCGAGTTTCTTCACCACCGTCAAGCTCGTCGGCGTCGTGGGCGAGGACTTCCCCGAGGAGCACGTCGCCTTCCTGGAGCGGCGCGGCATTGACTGCGAGGGCCTTCAGCGGGTCCCCGGCAAGACCTTCCGCTGGTCCGGCTACTACGAGTACGACCTCAACCAGGCGCACACGACCGACACCCAGCTCAACGTCTTCGCGGAGTTCAGCCCGCGTCTGCCGGACGGCTACCGTGATGCGAAGTACGTCTTCCTCGCGAATATTGATCCCACGCTTCAGCTCCAGGTGCTCGACCAGGTAAAGGCCCCGAAGCTCGCCGTCTGCGACACCATGAACTTCTGGATCGAGACGAAGAAGCCCGATCTGCTGAAGGTGCTGGAGCGCGTGGACATCGCGTTCATGAACGACGCCGAGGCCCGCCAGCTCTGCGGCACGTCGAGCGTCATCAAGGCCGCCAGGCAGATTCGCGAGATCGGCCCCCGGTGCGTCGTCATCAAGAAGGGCGAGCACGGGGCGCTGCTCTTCACGGAGGAAGCCTTCTTCTCGGCCCCCTCGTACCCGCTTGACGAGGTGGTTGACCCGACCGGCGCCGGCGACTCGTTCGCGGGCGGGTTCATGGGCTACGTCGCCTCGACGGACGACGCGAGCGAGGCCAATCTGCGCAAGGCGATAGTCTGCGGCAGCACGGTCGCGTCATACAATGTCGAGGATTTCAGCCTCGGTCGGATGTCGAAACTCACCCGCGATGACATCGCCTGCCGGTACGACGAGTTCCGGAACATCTGCCGCTTCGAAGGACTGTAAAGAGGCGATTGGAACCGTCAGTCCTGAGTAGTCCTGATGAACGGCAGGACGTATCGAAGGACGACCTGGCTGTACAACGTTTTGCAGGACCTGACCGTCCTTCGATACACGTCCCAGAGGACGCACTCAGGGCTGGACGGCATGTGGATGCAGGAGACTGGTGACCCTGATGGCCAACCCCGCGATAGAACTGCTGAACGGCCTGCTCGATCTCGTATACCCGCCGAAGTGCCTCGCGTGCGATACTTTCGGCGAGGAGCATCTTTGCGAGTCGTGCATCGGCAGGATCGAGCCGGTCGCGGAGCCGACGTGCGCCCGATGCGGTCACACCCTGCACATCTCCGGCTGCACCAACTGCGAGGGCAGGGTGCGCTCTTTCACGAAGGCGCGCGGCGCGGCGGAGTACGACGCCCCTCTCCGCGAGGCGATCCACGAGTTCAAGTACAACGGCAGGCGGATGCTCGCGCGCCCGCTCGGCGAGATGATGCACCGCTATCTCGACGGGCACGATGGCGTTCCATGGCTGAAGGCCGAGTGCATCATCCCGGTCCCGATCCACCCGATCCGGCAGCGGCTGAGGGGCTACAACCAGAGCGAACTACTCGCCAGGCATCTCTCGGAGCGGACCGATATCCCGCTGGTGGCCGATCTCCTCATCCGATCGCGTCATACCAAGCCGCAGGTGCTGTGCTCCCGCGAGGAGCGGCGTACGAACCTCGTAAAGGCGTTTCGCGTCGTCAACCCCGCCGCGATCTGCGGCAAGACCGTCCTGCTCGTGGACGACGTCTCCACGACGGGCAGCACGATTCACGAGGCGAGCATCGCCCTCCGCCGCGCCGGTGTCGAACGCATCTATGCCCTCTGCCTCGCCTACGGGGGCTGACACTCCCGGTCCGTATCTTCACCGAAACGACCAGAACAATTCACGTTTAGAACATTGACGGGGGGGGTAGAACCATGATATAGTACGGGCGAACAGGCAATCGCAGTGCGATCTCCGCACTTCATCTCCGATGGACCTGTAAACCGCGCAGTACCTCCTCATCCTCTGTAGTACCTGAAAGTGAAGTATCGCTCGCACTCGAAGGTTGCCGGAACACGAAGGTACACAGTATGAGGTTGCAGTATCGCATGTGGCTCGCGGCGGCCGTGCTTCTTCTAATCGGCGCGCACATCTTGCGAGCCGACGAGTTCCGCGGGCTGTACGTGGACGCGTTCCATCCCGGCTTCAAGAGCCGCGCGGAAGTCACGCAGATGGTGACCGCCGCGACAGCCGCGAATGTCAATGCGCTGATCGTGCAGGTCCGCAAGCGCGGAGATGCCTACTACAAGTCCGCGATAGTTCCAAGAGCCGCCGACATCGCGGCGGACTACGACCCCCTCGCCGATATCATCACCCAGGCCCACTCGCAGGGCATCGAAGTCCACGCCTGGCTCTCCGTCTACGAAGTCGCCCTCGACTCCAAGTGGTACGTTCCCGCCACCGATTCCGTCCACCTGACGCGCCCGGAATGGCTGATGAGCGACTCGGCGGGCAAGACAGCGCTCGACCACGGAAAGATCTACCTCGACCCGGGACTACCCGCCGTGCAGGAGCACGTCCTCTCGGTGGTCTGCGAGGTCGTTTCCAACTACGCCGTAGACGGCGTCCACCTCGACAACATCCGGTATCCGAGCGTCGGAGCCGGCTACAACGCGCAGAGCGTCGCCCGGTTCAACGCCGAGACCGGCAAGAGCGGGACTCCCAACCCGAACGATCCCGACTGGCGCAAGTGGCGGACGGAGCAGGTCAACTCCCTCGTCGCCGGGATCAGGAAGGTCCTGTCGGAATCGAAGACCTCGGTGAAGCTCTCCGCCTCCGTCATGTGTTCCGATCCGAGGCTCGCCGCCATGCAGTTCCTCCAGGAATGGGACGCATGGACGAGGGACGGCCTGGTTGATTTCGTCGTACCGATGGTCTACCTCACCGGCGACTCAATGGGCGTCGAATCCGCCAAGTCGCTTGCCGCGTCGCACGACCGACACGTCTACATCGGAGTCGGCGCGTGGAGGATACCGGGAGCGCTTGCGGCGAAGCATATCACCGACGCTAAGGCCGCCGGTGCGCCCGGGGTCGTGCTCTACAGCTACCACTACCTCGGCCCGAACTCCCCGAAGGCGGAGGTAAGCAAGCTCTCCGACCTGAAAGCATCGGTCTTCACCGAGCGGACTCCCACCGCGCCGATGGCCTGGCTGGAGGAAGGAGGAGTCCGGTGAGGCGGCTGCGAAGCAGTATCCTGAACGTCGCGCTGATAGGCCTCCTACTTGCGGTTTGCATATCGGCTCAGGCGGGAGTCGTCAGCCTTACGGTTACCTCCGAGGGCATCGGCCCCGGTTCGAGTTCGAATGTCGTGTTCCGCGGATGCGCGGTCAAGTTCACCTACATCGCCAGCGACTGCGACGAACACGACTCGGACTGCTGCTGGGACGACCTGACGTTCCCGGTCTGGCCGGAGGAGTGCCCCCTGCCGACGAAGGTGAACGACACGATCTACATGGGCGAGTGCACGATCACGTGCGACTGGACCGGACCGAAGGACTTCGTCTTCAAGGCGGACGATCAGGTGCATTGTACGAACCAGGAGAACGACGATCTCGCCACCCAGACCATCACGATCACCGGCGTCGAGGTTGACTCGATCGTCGTGCAGAACGCTCCGTGGATCGGCCTTCCGAACGCGCCGGTATGTCCCTGCCCGGAAGGCACGGTAGGGCTCACCGCCGTCACCAACCCCGTTGGCTACGAGCATCTGATATCCTGGTCGGGAGGCGGCGTGCCTGAGACAGGCACGGGTGCGTTCTTCCAGACCTACTGGACTACTCCAGGCACGAAGACAGTACGCGCCGGATGCGGGGACGACGCGCAGACGATGGACATCGAGGTCGCGGAGCCGTTCTACGATGCATCCTTCCTCGATCTCACCGGCCCGGTCGGCGGGACCACCGCTGTGAAGTACCAGGTCACAACCCGGTGCGTGGCGCATGGTATGCCTGGTCTGGAGACCCGTCACACCGCAAACGACCCCTGGACCGACGATGACGTGATCGCGCTCGGAGAGAGATGCACCACCAATCTGCCCGACGAAAACGGAATAACCTCATATATGTATCCGCTTCTGCTGTGGCAGACCATCGAGCGGGTTACGGACGGGAACGGCGTGGAGCACAACCTCGACAAGGTTGGCGACTACCTGCTTCGGGGTACAACCGATATGACCCCGTGCACTTCCCAACAGACGGTCACGGACATCCAGCCCGCCCAGGTCGGCGTGAAGAATCTGACGGTTGAATCCGCGGACCCGGAAGGCGTCGTGTTCTGGACCGGCGAGGAGGAAACGACCATCCCTATATAGGTGACGATCGAAGACAACGACCTCTCCGACCCGGTCACGCTCACGCTCAGGCTCTACAACACTGGGGACGATAACAGAGGTGCGGTGTGGTCCCCGTCGGCCACGCTGCAGCACGACGGGATAACCTCTGAGGCCCACACGTTCTACTGGAACGGGACGCCGACGGGGGAGAGCTACGACACGAACTATCTCCCCGCTGGGACGTACACCTTCGAGGTGACGGCTACTCAGACTGACGAAAACCTCTGCCTGAACTGCAACGGCATTCCGCCGGAACCCGGGTGCACTGCCGGCGATGAGGAGACCTACCGCAGTGAGTACCTGAAGATCGTGCGCGCGTCGGACGAGAGCGGCAACCCGATCTACGATGTGGAGTACGACGGCTACGACGACAACGGCACGCCGAATGACGAATCGGACGACAAGTACATCTACATCATCCGCAAGTACGTGCTGAAGGACTCGCTCGGCATGAACGCGAGCGAAGGTGTCATCTGGCTCTACGACCCGGAAGGCGAGATGGTTCACGACTGGAACATCGCTGAGCAGGAATGCATCACCCACAACGCCTGCGACGGCCTGCACGCCACCGCCGACGGCCTCGAGCACGCCCTCCGCATCCGTGTGCCGATATCCGAGATGGAGTACGCAGGCACCTACCGTTTCGTGCTCCATATCAAGGATGATCACAGTGGTCTCTATCGAAACGGAGTGGATCGGTGGTCGCTGGATCTGAACTGCCACAACCGTGTCCATTCGTTTACCGTGTGGTGTAGGAGCACGCTTCCCGAGGCACCGCTCTACGGAGCGGACGTGGCCTCGCGGTTGCACCGAGTCGGAGACTGGCGCTCAGAGGCGGGCGTCTATGCGCCATACTGGCCGCCGGGTGGCCCTGAGACCGGTGGCACTGGTCTGATGACCGACAAGCAACCTCGTCACACTATCCACACGCTTAACATGTGGGTAGGCCCGGCCGACAGGAGATACAGACGATGGAGTGCCGTGTGGATGTACGCGGGACACGGCGATTTTGAAGGGGGCACGAGCTACACATATCTGAACTTCGATAACTTGCCAAACGAGGACTCGGGCATCTACGTCGCAACAGAGTGCACCGCTGATCAGAGGTTCATGATAGCTGGCCATGATCTCAGCCATATACGTCTCGCCTATCTGATGGCATGCTACTCAGCCGGCGCGAATGGTGGAATCCGGTGCGGTATCCCAGTGTACATCCCTGAGAACAGGTCCATAGGCTACCACTTCGCGGAGTACGGTGCGCGAGCCGTGGTCGGGTTCAGCAATCTCCTCTTCGCGCTGGAGCCATGCAAAGCCTTCCATGACGTGTTCTGGACTGAGGTATGTAAGGGGATACTGGTCGGCACGGCGTATAAGGATGCTAAGGCCAAGTGCGACCAAGCGAACGGTCGCGTGAAGCAGAGGACCTATCGGGTATTCCCTGTCCTATTCGGCAACCCAAGCATCAAGATCGTTCCTCCCAAGTACGGGTTTGAGTAGAGAGGGATAGGTAACAGATGTGATACAACTGCGCATCCTGGCTCTGACATGCTGCATTCTGGTCACCATGATTGAGGGATGTAGCGGGCAATCCGTCATCACTCCCGAGCAGGCTATGAACGCCGTCCGAGCCTTTGAGGGGGACAACACACTGCAGCTCAAGTGCTGGGAACTCAAGGCGCACTTGGAAGGTCCGGAATGGCGGCACGTGAGGATCTACGACCTTGATGACATGCAGAACGAGGACCATAGCTGGACAGTCGATGCAGTCACCGGTGAGGTGACCAGTGCGTTCTACAGAGATGCCTATTCTCAGGATACGGAAGAACCCACAGGTCCTCTGACGGGGGAGCAGTGCCGGCAGATTGCGGAGGACTTGGCACGGGCCAAGTACGCTGGCTTTGACACCATGAGCTTCCAACTTGATGAGCCGGAGTGGGATGGTGATGGATGGTCGTTCTTCTGGAGCCGCGAGAATATCTACGGCGCAAGAGTTCCCAACGATGTGAAGGTGGATGTCAACCCCGCCGACGGCCGCATTCAGTACTACGGCTGTTACCGTCTTTCGGTTTCGATGCCGTCTCCACAGAAACCCCAGATTGCGCCGGAGCAGGCGGTAGAGATCGTGAAGACAGCAAAGGGATTGGTGACCGGCGCGGCTGAATCCGATCCTGTTCTTAGCGCAGATCCGGATCATACCATGTGGTCCTTGGTCGTGTATGGCGAGAGCGGCCAAAGGGAAGACTTGACATACTACGCGGAGGTGGATGCGTTAACCGGAGAGATCATCAGGACGGCAGAACCGATGGGTAGAGGGCACATGCCCATACCCCCCAAGCCCTGCGTCTCAGGTGCACTTATCTCCCTCCGCGGCCTCGCCGCCGAGGTTCCTGGCTCGCGGGTCCACTGGCTGGGCAACGAGGGGGTACGGCTCTTCATCGGCAAGAACCGTTACACGCTCGTGCCCGGCAAGGACACCATCGAATGGACCGGTGGGACGATCAAGCTCTCGCAGAAGATGAAGATCGTGGACGGGCGGCTAATGGTCCCCTCCGACCTGCTCGACATCCTGAAGGCCGCGCCCGCCCCGAAAAGGGCCCCAAATGCCCGGGCCAAGTCGAAGTAGCCTGACAAGCACGGGGAGGGAGCCGGGTTCCGGCTCCCTCCCGACCAGAGGTGATCGCGATTCGAAAGCTCTATCACACCGGGCAGGACAACCGATCAGGCTGGTCCCCGTCGGCCACACTGCAGCACTACGGGAAAACCGCCGGGGTCCACACGTTCTACTGGAACGGGACGCCGACGGGAGAGAGCTACGACACGAACTACCTCCCTGAGGGGACGTACACCTTCGAAGTGACGGCTAACCAGGCTGACGAAAACCTCTGCCTGAACTGCAACGGCATTCCGCCGGAACCGCCTTGCACTGCCGGCGACAAGGAGACCTACCGGAGCGAGTACCTGAAGATCGTGCGCGCGTCGGACGAGAGCGGCAACCCGATCTGCGACGTGGAGTACGACGGGTATGACGACAACGGCACGCCGGAGGACGAATCGGACGACAAGTACATCTACGTCATCCGCAAGTACGTCCTGAAGGATTCGCTTGGTGTCAACGCGAGCGCGGGCGTCATCTGGCTCTACGACCCGGAAGGCGAGATGGTTCACGACTGGAACATCGCCAACGAGGACTGCATCACCCACAACGATACCGACGGCCTCCACGCCACCGCCGACGGCATCGAGCATGCCCTGCGCATCCGGGTCCCCGTTGAGAAGATGCCCTACGCCGGCACCTACCGTTTCGTTCTCCACATCAAAGACGATCACGGTGGTCTCTATCGAAACGGAGTAGATCGGTGGGCGTTGGATCTCAATGCGGCAGTGTCAGGTCCAGCTGTCTGCATGTACCATGGCTACGATGTGATGACAGCAGGCATCAAAGCGGCATGGGAATGGGCGAGGAAGCATCATGTGCTTATGGGATCACCGCCGAATCGAAAATGGCATAGAATCGTAGCCGGTGAGCACAAGAAATACGGAAAGTGGAAAGCCTTGGTAGAGCCGACCGACGAGCATGCAAGCACAGTCGTCACTGCACTATGGGGAGGTGGAGGCAAGGACTCAGCGGGGCGTCGCGTTCCACCCTTGGTGTGGCTACTGCAAGCGCACGGTGCTGGCGCACCCTATACCAGCAAGGCCATGGTCATCCACAAAGGCCTGACGCACAAGTGCGCCGTTGCTGCCGACCATAGCGTCAGTCTGCCAGGATATGAGACAGCCTACATATCAGACCTGCCGCCGTTGGAGGGGGTTGAGCTTGTGATCCTGGCAGGCTGCAAGACGGGCAGGATGGACGGTGGCTCAGGCATGACCCTGGGAAAGGCGTTGAGACAGAAGGGCGTGGCGCACGTGTTAGCTACCAGTCGTGAGATCAGCAATAAGATGCTTGACCTTTGGATCAAGAAGTTCTTTGAAGCATAGAGCAGAGTGCACCCTACAGATGACCATCTGGAATTTCCTATTGGAGAGTATGCCGCCGGCAGGAACTGGATACTGGAGGCGGCCAGAGTGTCTCAGATAGAGACTCTCCTTGAGTTCTACGGCGAGCAGGCCGTATGGAGTCGGGGTGACATTGACCCCTTCCTGACGTTCGATGGCTCGCCAGTTGAGTGTGGTAGGTAGAAGGAGACCGAAATGCAGATCAGACTACGGACTGCCGTGTTTGTGGTATCGTTGGCGCTAGCGATGCTGTCGGTGGCGCGAGCGCAGATAATCCCCTATGACCCCGAGACGATGTCATTCGCTGTCACCTTGGAGCAGGCGATCACATCTGCTCGTGACTGGATCGGTGATACCGACCTCTCACTAGTACTCGAAGGTGTGAGTGTCGAGCTGGATAGTGGTGCCTACTACGCGCTCGAGTCTGAAGATGGGGTGCACTACTTCTGGGTGGATTGCCAGACGGGCGAGGTACGACTCTGGACTGACAGGGTTGCGAGCCGCGACTACACAGCCAAACTAGACTGGCCGGAGAGCAGTCAGATGCCCATTGCCCAGTTGAACTCGGTAGTGCGTGGCTTCCTGATTGCGCACTACCCGCAGTTTGAATTGCTGAACCTCCAGCCGCTTAATGCCGACAATGCTTCGACGGTGTATGTGCAACAACTTCCGAGCGGTGCTTACTACTGCTTGAACAACGCTGGGTGCAGCATAGACAAATGGTCTGGCGTGGTCGTATCATATATCGGTCGTCATGGTCCTCCGCCCACGGTCCCCACGAGCGCCGTAGTCACTGCTCAGCAGGCAGAGCAGTTGGCGATTGATTATGGGTGGACGATACCAATCATAGATTGCGACAGCGAAGATCCGCATAATCCAGTCTTACCTCAATCCGGCTTCGTGCTTGATAACCACGGACTGTGGATCATTGGCGATGACTTGGGCATGCAAAGGCTGTCATGGGCGATCAGTGTTGTGTTACACGCCTCATCCGAGTATACTGCAACTGCCTACTGCGACGAACTGAATGATCCCGTAGTCCCAGGCTTGGCCTCGGGCACGGAGGTCAGCGTGCTTGTTGATGCCATTACCGGAGAGGTGTTTGCCACGGACGCGGGAGGATACGCGGGTGCGAGTTTGAGGAAGCTGTCGAGGGAAGACGCCGCCGGGATCACGAACCAGCGGCGCAGTTCCTCGTCGGCGCAGGCTGCGCCGCGCCAGGAAGGCGGCATCGAGGTGGATGGAATAGCCCTGGACTTGAAGTATCCGGTCCTACGAGTGGATGGCGCAGGGTACCTGTACGCCAGATACCTGCCGTTGCTCTATGGCGGAAGCATCCACTGGGACAAGGGGAAGGCTGAGTTGACCATAGCCGAGCGGAGCATCAAGCTCCGCCCCAAGTCCAGATTGCTTCAGATTAACGGTCAGAGCATCATACTGGACAGGCCGATAATGCTCATTGCCGACCGTATCTACGTCCCATACCAAGCGATACCTCATCTCTGTCAAGCGAGCGTCGTGTGGGCTGACAATGAGCGCGTGCTACATGTTCGGTCGGATGGCTTGGGCCTGAAACCAGGCAGCAGGCTGTGGATTGCGAAGTCCATTCGCGAGAGGCCGTGCGTGGTTGATGCCAAGTAGCGGTTCTCTCGCTGAGCGGACGTTGTGCCGGCCTACTCAATATCCTGAAGGCCGCGTCGAACAAAGCGCCGCACGCCCAGGCCAAGTCGAAGTAGCCTGATAAGCACGGGAGGGAGCCGGATTCCAACTCCCTCCCGACCAGAGGTGATCGCGATTCGAAAGCTCTATCACACCGGGCAGGACAACCGGTCAGGCTGGACGCCTTCCACCTCGTGGGTAAGAGGCCTCTCCCGCGAGAAACCGCCCGCACGATGGGGCCATTTCGCCAAGACCAAGGGCTCGTTTACGCATGTCCGCCCGCTCCGCCGAAGGCGGACGTGCAAACGTGGCCTTCCACGAAACGCATCTCTGCGCCGGTCAGCTTCACGCTCGTGATTAGTGCCATCGTGCCAAACATATATGGCGCGCGTTTTGGCAACAATGATCAGACCTCCGAACGTCGGCAGTACGGCAACGCTATATACTGCCGACGTTCTGCCGACGTCATCTTGCCGAAGGAGGTTTCGCGTTTCGCCAAACATATAGGGCGAATGGTTTGGCGGAACCTGTTCCCCGCTCGACCTCCGCAATGTGCGCAGAACATATAGTGCGCGGGTTTCTGCGGAAGTCCGTCCCGAATGTCTCGAGGCGCATCCCTCTAAGCGAAACGAGGAGGATTGCAGGGCTCTCCGGAACTATGCCGATGGAGGTGCGAAGCCGATGAACCCGACTGAAGACATCCTGCAGCGCGAGGCCCGGCGGACCGGCCCGGACTACATCACATACATCCCGAAAAGCCTGGACGAGGCCAGCGAGGACTCGCACAACGAGCACTTCCTCGTCTTCGAGGGCCCCGGCGACGCGCTCTCGGCCGTCTGGACCCAGGCCCTCGCTCCCGAGTCCGGCCCCGCGAACCGCGTCGTCTTCTCCCGCTCGGAAGACGACGGCGCGACCTGGGAGCCGCCGACTCACATCGCCGGGCCGAGACACCACGGCGACCCCGCCCACATGGCGAGCTGGGCGTTCCCGATGCTCTCCGCGAGCGGCCGCATCTACGTCGTCTACAACCAGCACCAGGGCGTCAAGGGCTGGATACCGATGCACACCGGCACGATGGACGGCGTATACAGCGACGACGGCGGGCGAACCTGGTCCCCGCCGCAGAACATCCCCATGCCCGCCAGTCCCTACGACGACCCTGAGGGCAGGGTTCCGGCCGAGTGGATCGTCTGGCAGATCCCGATGCGAGACCTCAGCGGCGGATACTTCGTCGGCTACTCGCACTGGCTCAACCCCGCCCGCGCCTGGAAGAAGGAGGTCGAGAGCTGGACGCAGATCGAGTCGGTGGTCGAATTCATGCGGTTCGAGAACGTGGACTCCGACCCCGAGGTGAGCGACCTGCGGGTGGCCTACAGCGCGTGGGGTGATAAGGCGCTTCGCGTGCCGCACTTCATGTACCCCGAGCTGAGCATCGCCCAGGAGCCGAGCATCGTGCGCCTGCCGGACGAGCGGCTCTTCTGCGTCATGCGGACGAACAGCGGCTGCATCTGGTACAGCGTCTCCTCCGACCACGGCAGGAACTGGACGAACACCCGGCCGCTCCTCCGCAGGGACTTCGGCGCGCCGATCCTGGAGCCGGTCGGATGCTGTCCGATCTATCAACTCGCGGACGGGCGGTACGTCCTGCTCCACCACAACAACCGGGGAGACGTCGTCACCAAGCCGGAAGCCACCGCCAAGCCCCGAAGGCCGGGGTTCATCGCCCTCGGGGAGTTCCGCCCGGGGGCCGACCAGCCTGTGTGGTTCAGCGAGTCGAAGCAACTCATGGACAACGGCGGCGTCGGGCCGGACGGGATCGAGGCCACGCCCGACCATCCCGGCAACACGGACTGCGGGGTGTACTCCAGCTTCACCACGCGAGGCGCGAACAACGTCCTCTGGCACCCCGACCGCAAGACCTACCTCGTCGGCAAGCGGATCACGGAGGAGTTTCTGTCCGGCCTGGTCGTCCCCTGAGGGGTAGCGCTGTGCGTATTCCACTCCAGCCGCCGCGAACCCTGAGTTCTCGGAGCGAAGCGGAGAATGTATCGAAGGGCGCTCTTGCGGCACGAGGCCGTCCTTCGGTACACGTCCCGGAGGACGTACTCAGGACTGGGCGGTCTTGTTGTCGGGTGAACGATGCCGAAACATACCTCGGTCCGCCTTGACTCCGCCCGCCGCCAAACCTATACTTGAACCGAAATGGCGAGCGGCGGGCGGATGCAGTGTGTGGATCTCGGGCGGATCGGTTACGGCGAGGCGCTGGAACTCCAGAAGAAACTTCTCGCCCTCCGGCTCGACGCGCGAATCCCGGACACGCTTCTTCTCCTCGAGCACGACCCCGTCATCACAATCGGCACGGCGGGCGGTGCCGAGAACATCCTCGCCGACGAGGAGCGCCTCCGACTCTCAGGGGTCGAGGTTCACCGCACCGACCGCGGGGGCAACATCACCTATCACGGGCCGGGACAACTGGTCGGCTACCCGATCTTCGACCTGCGCGGTCACGGCAGGGATGTACACCTTTTCCTGAGACAACTTGAACAGAGTGTGATAGAAGTCCTGGCCCGGTACGACATCCAGGGAGAGGCGGTCCCGAGACTCACCGGCGTGTGGGTCGGCGGCGACAAGATCTGCTCGATCGGGGTGGCCGTCCGCCGCTGGATCAGCTACCACGGTTTCGCGCTGAACGTCAGCCCGGACTTCTCCCACTGGTCGTTCATCCACCCATGCGGGCTGGTGGGCAAGGAAGTCACCTCGATCGAGCGCATCCTCGGCAGTCCGGTGGACATGGCCGGGGTGAAGGCCCTCGCTGCGGAGAAGGTCGCGGCGGTCTTCGGGCTCGCGCTGGAGTGGTCTGACCTGTCGGGCGAGTCGAACGATGAATAGAAGAATCCCGGAGTGGCTCACGGTCAAGGCGCCGAGGCGCGGAATGTACGAGGAGATGGCGGGTTTCCTGGCCTCCATGGGCCTGCACACCGTCTGCCAGAGCGCGAGCTGCCCGAACATAGGCGAGTGCTTCTCGCGCCACACCGCGACGTTCATGATCCTCGGCGATGCGTGCACCCGAAGCTGCGGGTTCTGCGGGGTCTCACACGACGCTCCGCATCCGGTTGACCCTGACGAGCCGCGCCGCGTCGCTGAGGCGTCGGTCAGACTCGGACTCAGGTATGTCGTCGTCACCTCGGTCACGCGCGACGACCTTCCGGACGGCGGGGCCGGGCACTTCGCCGAGACGGTCCGGCAGCTCAAGGCCGCGATCCCCGGCGCGAAGGTCGAGGTCCTCATCCCGGACTTCGGGGGCGATGAGGACGCGCTCCGGGCCGTCCTCGACTCGGCGCCCTTCGTCCTCAACCACAACGTCGAAACCGTGCCGCGGCTCTACTCGACCGTGAGGCCGCAGGCGGTCTACGAGCGCTCGCTGGTGGTGCTTGAAACAGCCCGGAGGTTTCGCACGTCTATACATACTAAGTCGGGTTTGATGGTCGGGCTCGGCGAGGAACAGGGAGAGGTTCTAGAGGTTCTCAGCGATCTCCGCCGGGCAGGATGCGACATCGCGACCATCGGCCAGTACCTTCAGCCTTCAAAGCGAAACCTCCCCGTGGTCGAGTACGTCCCGCCGTCTCAGTTCGATGAATACGCTCGAGTCGGCCGCGAGATGGGGTTCTCTTACGTCGCGTCCGGGCCGTTCGTCCGCAGTTCCTATCACGCCGAGGAGGTCAGCAGGGATAGTGATCGGTAACCGTTGACCCGTGCCACGCGAGGTTCACACCGGGTTACTGAGTAGTGGCTACCGGTTACGGCCGGCTTCTCGATGCGAAGACCAAGGCGCCCCGCACGAACCATACTGCTTCTCTCGATGGCCGCCGCTTTTGCGGTATCGGCGGCGTACCTCATCACGTCCGCCCGGTCCGCGTGGAGGTCCCTGCCTCAGACCCTCTCTTCGATCGTCTCCGAGCAGGTCAAGGGCAGGTTCCGTGTCGGCAGGGTTGACGTCTCTCTGAGCGGGATGGTGTTCCACGACGTATCGCTCTCGTCGGACGAGCGCGGCCGCGATCGGTTCCTCGACGCGGAATCGGTCCGGGTCGGCGTGAGGCTGCTGGACGTCGTCAGGGGTGGCGACGACCCCCTCCGCGCGATAGAGACCGTCGAGGTGATCCGCCCGAACGTCTTCTTGGAACGCAGATCCGACGGCCGATGGAACGTCTCCGGCCTGCTCAGACCATCGAAGGACCGCCGGATGGATCGGTTCCGCGCGGTGGCGGTTGTCAAGGAAGGAAGCGTGACCCTGCTGGACCGCAAGGTCGAGGGTGAGCCGCAGATCAACCGCCTGGCGGGGATCGACGCGATTGCAGACCTCACCAAAGCGCCGATCGCTGCGCTCAGGCTCGCCGCCGACGGTGATCCGAAACGCCTGGGCAAGGTCTCCATCGTCGGCCGGTACGATATGGCCGGGCATTCGTTCGAGGGGCAGTTCAGCGGGATGAACGCCGATGCCTCATACTGGTCGAAGTACCCGCACGACCTGCGGTTCATGCATGTGGGATCGGGCAGAGCCGACGCGCACATGACCTTCTCGCAAGCCGGAGACGACAAGCCTTTCAGGTACGAGGCCGAGCTTCTCGTCTCCGACGCCTCGGTCCGGCTGAACTGGATGCGCGAGCCTGCAACCGGCGTCAAGGGTACGGTCGGACTCAGGGAAGAGAAGGTTTCCCTTGCGCTTGACGCGCGGCTCGGCTCGACGCCTGTGCTCATCTCAGGAAATGTGACCGGGTTCGAGGACATCAGGCTCGCCCTCGATCTGAAGTCCGACCGCGCGAACTTCCGCGAGATCAGCCGGGTTCTTGGGGTAGCCGCGCCGAAGGGCACCATCCTGCCGACGTCCGGTCAGGCGCTCGTTTCGGTCACCGGAGCGTCGAAGTCGCCGACGGCGGTCTTCAGGATCGAGGCGCCGGGGGTTTCATACGAGGAGTATGCTGCAGAGGCAGTCCGTCTCGAGGGCAGGTATGTCGGCGACGGCGTGTCGTTCCGCGGCTCGGTCGGGCGCTTCGCGGGCGGGTCGGCGCAGGTCTCCGGCGAGTTCGGGTGGGGCGCGCGCCGGGGAGCGGATATTCGGGGCGCCGCTTCGGGAGTTCGCCTGTCGCGGCTTCCCATCTTCAGAGGTCACCCGGTCGAGGCGCTCACCTCGGGCGGCTTCACGGTTGCATGGAGACCTTCAGGACTGCTGGCGACTTATCGCGGCACGATCGCCGAAGGGTCGTTCGGCGGACACGAGTTCGACTCGGGCGAGATCGCCATGACGTATGACGGGATCGTCGCGAGGATCGAGGACTTCAGCGCGAGGACGCTCGGCGGGCGAGTCGCGTTCTCAGGAAGCGTTTCGTCCCGGGGCGATCTCGATCTCGAGGCGTCCGGCTCGGGCATTGTCCTCGCCGAGCTCCAGAGGCTCTACTGGCAACGGCCGACCTCGGGCGCCCTGCAGTTTACAGGCAGACTCGGGGGGCGCGCCGAAGCGCCGACTTTCGACGGTCGTGTCGAAGGCTATGATGTGAAGTTCGGTGAGATCGGCGCCGAGCGGATCACCGCGGATGTGAACGTGTCTCGGGACCGGATCGTCCTTCGCGAGATGGAAGTCAACGACTCCGAGGCGACGCTGACAGCGTCGGGACAGATATCGCACCCCTTCTCCATCATTCCCAGTGCCGGGCTGACGCTTCGCCTGGAGGATTTCGATGTCGCCCGATGGGCGGCGTCCGCCGGCCTGCCGGTTGCCCTCGCCGGGCGTGTTTCCTCCGATCTCACCGTCTCCGGGATGCTCGCGTCTCCGGAGATTGCGGGGGGTTTCCGAATCGAGGATGGTCGTGTCGCCGGCGGGGCGCTCGACTCGGTGGAGGGGCGGGTCTCCTACCGCAACTCGCTGTTCGCCCTCGAGGGCTTCGAGGTCCGCATCGGCGCCGGCGTCATCGAAGCCGGCGGCACGTACGGCCTGAGAGACGATCGGATATCGGCGGTATTCAGCGCCCGCGGCCTCCCATTGTCCCGCCTTGCCGGGGGCATCCGTAAGTACGCCGTGCTCTCCGGCGATCTCGATGTGAGCGGCGAGATTTCCGGCACCTCCGAGCTGCCCGAGGCCCGGGCGGCCCTGACTTCCGGGAACCCGACGGTCAACGGTGAGCCCATCGGCTCGTTTGCTGCCGACGCGGCGTGGATGGCCGACGGCGTTCACGTCGGCAGGGCGTCAATCGCGGACGGAGACGCCGAGTACTCGGTCTCGAATCTGCGGTGGTCGCCGTCGCTGAATACCGTCGAGGTGTCGGGAGAGGTCCGGAACGCGCTGATCGAGAGGTTGATGGCCGTCGCGGCCAGAGCCCCTCGAAACGACGGCACCGCGCTTCTGCACCGCCGCCTCGCCTCGATCCCCAGGCCTCTCCACGGCGTCCTCGGCGCAAAGATATCAGGCGGCTTCGTCGCTTCCGACGACGGCGCGATCCCCGATCTCCACATCGAAGCCCGGGTGCGCGGCGCGAGGATAGGCCCCAGCGACATAGAGACGGTCAACCTCGACGCCGATTGGCAGGGCGACGTATTCAGCGTGAGCAGGCTCGAGGCGCTCGACGGAGATACCGATCTCGTCGCCGAGGCGGTTTTCGGCCCGGAGAAGAGAATTGGCTTGCGGTTGGATGCGCACGGACTCGACGTGGGTCCGGCGGGCAAATGGCTGAGACTGAAACAAAACATTTCCGGGATCGGCGACGTAACCATTATAGCGGAAGGCACCGCGGAGGCGCCTTCCGTAGATGCGTCCTTTGACATTCAGCATCCTGTAGTCGAAGGCACGGCGTTCGACGCCCTCCGCGCGAGGTTCTCGAGTTCTTCGAGCGAAGACGGCGAATCGCCAGGGGACAGGATCAATATTGACGATCTGACGGTCGTTCTCGGAGACAGTCAGTTGAGCGCTTCGGGCTTCATCCCGATTGACTGGGAGAAGCACGAAGTGCCGCGGGACAGGCAGCTCTTCATGGAGATGCTGGTAGACGAGAAGAGCCTGGAACTCCTCTCGGCATTCGCGGGCGACGCCATCGAGGGAGAGACGGGAGGGGCGCTCGCCGGCAAGCTGAATCTGACCGGGACGATTGACAGCCCCGCTGTGCAGGGCGGCCTCAAGTGGCGCGAAGGCAGGGTAAAGGTCGCCCGCCTGAATGAGACGTTCGAGCAGATCGAGGCGGATATCACCCTCAACCGGCACACGCTCTCGGTTGATACGCTCACCGGCCTCTCGTCCGGCGGCGGCGGGTTCTCCGTCAGCGGAGAGGTAGACCTGACGGGTATGAAGCCGCGCCTCGATCTCGCCGCGCGCACTTCGGCCATGAGGGTGTCCGGAAAGGACATCAGCGGGCAGTACGGGGAAGACGTCAATCTCGTTCTCGATTCGAATCTTCGGGCGGTCGGCGACTGGCGGAAGCCCCGCCTGTCGGGAAACGTGTCCATTCCGACAGGCACGGTGAGGCTCGCCGGCACCGATGACAGACCGGACCGGAAGGAACCGCTCGCCTTCGACCCGGAGTTCGATCTTCGCGTATCGCTCGGCCGCGACCTGATGATGAAGTCGTCGCGGCTGGAGACCGGGCTTCCCGGCTACCTGTCCATCGGCGGACGCCTGAGCGCTCCGGCCGTGGACGGCACGATCAGCCTCGCGGACGGCACGATCATGCTCCCGCTTCGCTCGTTCAAGATGCTGCCGGGAAGCGAGATGCAGATCAGGCTTACTCCCGGGCAGCCGGTGATGGTCCTGCTGGACATCCAGGCGAGGGGCACGCTCGTGGACATCTCGCCGCTGGGCAAGCGGACGAGGTACACCGTGACGATGGAGGCGACCGGGCCGCTCGACCATATTCGGCCGACGTTCACCTCGTCGCCGGTGGGGCTGTCGGAGCAGCGGATAATCGCGCTGGCGACCGGGCAGTACCAGTTCGAGCAGATATTGAGGGGCGGCTCGGGTCAGGACATCGGCAGGGAGCTGTCCGGCCTGTTCTCGTCCGCGATGCTGCCCACCGTGTTCGAGCCGATCGAACAGGCCCTCGAGGAAGCGTTCGGCGTTGACGAGTTTTCGCTCGAGATGGGCTATCGCGAGGCTGTTCAGGTCAGCATAAGCGACCAGTTGGGCGGCGACTTCTTTATCAGTTACTCGGCCGCCCTGGGATCGAGACCGGACTACGCCGACAGCCAGTATGAGTTGAAGCTCTCATACCGGCTGAGAAACTACCTGGAACTGAGCGGCTGGACGGGTGACAACAGGGTGTTCGGCGTGAGCGCGGAGGGCCGGATTCGCTTCTAGCCGGCAGTGAGAGGATAGTTGCGTCGGCGCGGGTAATATTATACTATGTCTCCGGACTCCAACCGATGCGCGCTGAGCCTCTCCCCGCTGGCGGAGGTATCCCCGGGTGCTCTCCGGCTTCTTCTGATACTCGGGCTAGGGCGAGGCGCGCGGGATGATGCAGTTGGGGACGCAGCGAAGGCCGACGATGCGGTCGGAGATCCACCCGCGTTCGATGAGTTGCTCAGGGACTATCACAAGCGGGTCTACAACCTGATCTACAGGTTGATCGGCGATCCCGATGACGCGGCCGATCTCACGCAGGAGACCTTCGTGAGGGCCTACAGGGCCTATCCCCGGTTTAGGGGTTCGGCCTCGGCTGTCTATCCCTGGCTCTGCCGAATCGCCGTGAACGCCGGGAAGAACAAGCTGAAGGAAGCAAGCCGCCGGAGCGCCCACGAGGCCGGATCGCTCGACGAGCCCGTCGGCGGAGGCGATTCCGCGGAGCGGCGGGAGCATGGGGACGAATCAGCGGACCCGCTGGGCCTTGTGCAGGCGCAGGAGTTGGGCGCGACGATCCAGGGCGCGATTCAGGCCCTCCCGCCCGAGTTTCGAATGGTCGTGGTGCTGAGGGATATGAACGGCCTGTCCTACAAGGAAGTCGCTGAGGCCGCGGGGTTGTCGCTCGATCTCGTCAGAACTCGTCTTTTCAGGGCCAGAGAGATGCTTCGCAGGCGTCTCTCGGCTTATTTGGAGGGGTAGCGCCAGGCCGCCTGACCCGTACGGACGGCGGACCCGAGCACCTCCTGCAATCGGAGAGTGCGGATCACGTGCAGGAAGAATCGCAAGGAAAGGTAGGACTGCAAATGCGCTTCAGAAGACTGACCGCCGGCATGATCATCATGCTGCTGGCACTCGGCCTGGTTCTCCCGGGCGCGATTTCAGCCCAGGACAAACTGATAACCGAGGTGGCCGTGGCCGGCAATCAGAACATCTCAAAGGAAGCCGTCCTGACGGCCGTGACACTCAAGGCCGGCGACACTTTTGCCGAAGAGGCCGTTCAACAGTCCCGGCAGGCAATCATGTCCATGGGCAACTTCGAGCGGGTGATCGTAGGCACCGAAACCACGGAAGGCGGCCTGCGGGTAGTGTTCAATGTCGTCGAGAACCCCGTGGTCAAGCAGATCAAGTTCGTCGGCAATACGGCGATCTCTGCCGAGCAGTTGCTTGCCCTCATGCGCACGTCGGTCGGCAACGTGCTGAACACGAACATGCTGGAGCGTGACGCCGATGCCATTCGCGAACTCTACAGGGGCCAGGGATACATCGCCGACGTTACGGAAGAGATCGGCATTGACCCCGATACGGGCGTGCTCACCATTCCGATCATGGAGAACGTCGTCGAGTCTGTCGAGGTGACCGGGAACAAGAAGACGAAGAGCATCGTCATTCTGCGCGAGATGGAACTCAAGCCCGGGGACGTCTACAACAGCCGGACGCTGATCCGCGACCTCACGCGAATCTACGACCTCGACTTCTTCGAGGTGGACGTGGAGCAGTGGTACAAGCTCGAACCCGGCTCGGAGATCGGGAAGCTGAAGGTGGTGATCCCGCTCAAGGAGAAGAAGACCGGCCAGGTGACGCTCGGGGTGGGGTACAGCTCGCGACAGAGGCTTGTCGGTCAGGCAAAGGTTTCCGAGACGAACTTCCAGGGGCGAGGACGCGGCATCAGCGCGCTGTGGGAGGTCGGCAACACGAGCCGCGGAACGAGCTACGAACTCGGGTACTATGAGCCGTGGCTGGACGCAAGGCATACCTCGCTCTCAGCCAGCCTCTACAACAAGCTGATATACAGGTTCTCCTCCAACGTGCTCGGATCCACCGGCGGTGACAGCGACTACGACGAGCGCAGGCAGGGCGCCAGCATCACGCTCGGCCGGCCTCTGAGCCGGACCTCGAAGGGTTTCCTTACCCTGAGAGGAGAGTCGGTTGACACGCGGGTGGACCTGCTCGACCCGAGCGATCCGGACTACGAGGCCCGCAGGCTGCTGAGCCAGGCCGGCGACGTGGCATCCGCCACCCTCAGGTTTACGAACAACTCCCGGGATTCCGAACTCGACCCGGTGAGCGGCATGTACAGCTCGTACGCCCTGGAACTCGGCCAGTCGAACTTCACCACTGCGGCTGATCAAGAGGGCGACTCGTTCTTCAGCAAGTACAGCGTGGACTTCCGCAAGTACTTCAGCAAGGGCGGAATGAGAAAGGACCCGAACGAGAAGCGCCGAACGATCGCCGTCCGCCTGATGGTCGGCAGCCTTACCGGAAAGGTGCCGTTCTTCGAGCAGTACTTCACCGGCGGCGCCGAGACTCTGAGAGGCTACAAGGAGGATCGTTTCTGGGGCCGGAACACCTTCCTCTTGAGTACCGAATACCGTTTCCCGGTCTCATCCGGGCTGACCGGCGTCGGATTCGTTGACGTCGGCGATGCGTGGGGCGCCGAGGGCGCATTCCTCGATGTTGGAGACGCCTTCGGGGATTCCCTGGTACAGCATGCCGACTTCGACCCCAGCGTCGGCTACGGCGTCGGCATCCGTGTCCGTACGCCTATAGGCCCGATCAGGCTGGACTACGGCTTCGGCACCGAGGGATCGAGGGCGCACTTCAGCCTGGGACACGTGTTCTAGAGACGCTTTCGCCTTGTCCCGAACGGGGCGATCTGCCATGATCGAGCCGCCGCTATCAGGAATGCCGGGGCGGAAATCCATTACCAGAAGGAGCTATCACATGCCGAGAATACGCACCATCATCACAGTTGCCGCAGTAGCGTTCTGCTTCGCGCTGGGCATAATCCTCACCGGTCCCGCGGTGTCCGCGGAGGCGCAGGTGTTCGCGTCCGTGGACGTCGAGAAGGCGTTCAACGACTACAAGAAGAAGCAGGATCTGGACAAGCAGGTGATGGCCGAGCTTCAGCAGCTTCAGTCGAAGCTCGAGCTCAGGCAGACCCATCCGCTCTTGACCAAGGCGGAGTTCGACGAGTTGGCGGCTCTGAAGGCGAAAGAGAAGCCGACCGACGCTGAGAAGAAGCGCATCGAGACGATGGAGGCAATGTCCACTCAGAAGGAGAAGGACCTCCAGGCGCTCCGCCAGAAGACCACGCCGACCGACGAGGAGAAGGCATCCATGGCGGCCTTGCAGGAAGTCGCCAAGCAGACTGAGACCGAACTGCGCGACTCGGCTAAGCAGGCCGACACCGAATGGCAGGCCAAGAGATACGAGCTCAGCAAGCAGGTCATGGAGGACGTGCAGGCAGCGGTCGCGGCAGTGGCCAAGCAGAAGAACATCACCATGGTCTTCAACAAGTCCGCGGGCGAAACCGTGCTCGTCGTGTACTCATCGAATGACATTACCGCCGACGTCATAGCAAGGCTCAACAAAGGCTAGCGGCAGTTCAATGCGGCTCGCACCGGTTCTCTGGACACTCATGCTGGCGGCAGCCGTACCCTTGGGCGGGTACGGAGTGCGAACTGTCGTTCAGGAGATGGAGAATGCGCCTTCCGCCGTCGCATCCCCGCCAAACCAGGTGGAGGTGTCGGTGCGGAGCGGTGCGTTCCCACTCGACTTGCGAGTCCCGCATCTACAAGCAGCCGGGCCTGGTCCGGGCCGCGAGCGTCCGCGGCCGGTTGGCAGCCCGTCATCGTTTGCCGGGGAGATCGAGCGGGAGATCGCCGCAGTGCGCGATGAGTGGGAAACCCGTCGCCGGGAGATGGCGTCCAATCGGGCTTCATCCACCCCACTCGACACAGCCGATGGGTTCTCCAGTCCGCCGGAGCCCGTTTTCGCCAGGGTCACCGAGCCGATGCTGGATGTCGAGAGGAAGTATGCGCCTCAGTTTCTGAACTGCCGGCTGCGAGTCAGACTGCTCGAGGCGCGCCTGGCGGAAGCTGTCGGGAACGATCGGGAGTACCTCAGCCGGAGGCTCGAAGAGGCCGGGGCCTCGCTGGCAAAGGTCGAAGCGGCCTACGCCGGAGAAATGGAACTGGCGCGTCTCGAGACCGAGATGCAGGTGTCGGAGCCCAGGACAGCCGACGCGCGCGTCGGGCCGGCCGAGACTCGATCCGCAGCCGCCGAAGAGACGGCTCGTCCGGGAAGCGTTCCCGGCGGAGACGAGAGATGATTCGCAAGTCCGTGGGGGAGCTGGCGGGGATGGTCGGCGGAGAAGTGGTCGGCGATCCGTCCGTGGTGATAGCCGGCGCCGCCGACATTGAGGACGCCTGTGCGGGCGACATCGTCTTCGCCGACTCCCCGAAGAACCTGGATGATGCGCTCGCTTCGGCGGCGGCGGCGGTGATAGCGCATCCGGATGCGAAGAGCGCGTCCAAACCCCTGATCCGAGCGGCCAACCCCAAGTTGTCGTTCGCCCGGGCTATATCCGCCTTGACCCCGGAGCCTGAGCGTCCGGTCGGGATAGACTCGACGTCCCGAGTGGGAACAGGCCTCAAGGCCGGCAGGGACGTCTCCATCGGGTTCAATGCCTTTGTAGGGGACGACGTTACGCTCGGCGACGGGGTCTGGATCCATCCATACGCGTACATCGGCAGTAACGTCAGTGTAGGGAATGGATCGGTCATCCGCCCGATGGTGGCGGTTCTGGACAACGTAACGATCGGCGTCGGAGTGACGATTCACGCCGGCTCGGTGATCGGCGCGGACGGGTTCGGCTATATTGCGGTCGGCGGCGAGCACATCAAGATTCCGCAGGTCGGAAGCGTGGTGATCGGCGACAACGTCGAGATCGGCGCCAACTGCACGATTGATCGGGCGCGCACCGGAAAGACCGAGATCGGAAGCGGCACCAAGATAGACAACATGGTGCATATCGCGCACAACGTCACCATAGGCCGGAACTGCATCATAGTGGCGCAGACCGGCATCTCGGGCAGTGTGGAGATAGGCGACCGAGTCATGTTCGGCGGCCAGTGCGGGGTGGCGGACCATGTGACGATCGGCGACGGCGCGATGATGTGCGCCCGGACCGGCGTGATCGGGGACGTGCCGGCCGGCGCGTTCGTCTACGGGTTTCCCGCCCGGCCGCACAAGGACGAGATGCGCGTCCAGGCCGCCACCCGCAAGCTGCCCGAGTTGCTGAAGACCGTTCGCCACCTCGAGAAGCGGATCAGGGCGCTGGAAGAGAGCCCTGAATGAACTCCGGTGGGCGACACTCGCTGAGGTCCGCCGTCTCCATGCAAGGTATCGGCCTGCACACCGGCGAACCCTGTACCATGACGTTGGAGCCCGCGCCGGCGCAAACCGGCATAGTCTTCGTGACGCCGGGGGGCTCGATCGAGGCATCGGTGGACAATGTCTGCGGGACCTCTCGGTGCACCTGCCTTAGGTCCGGGGACGCCGAGGTCAGCACCGTGGAGCACGTTCTGGCAGCGCTGTTCGGGATGCGTGTGGACGACGCTCTCATCCGAGTTGACGGGTCGGAGCTTCCCGCGGGCGACGGCAGCGCACTTCCCTTCGTTGATCTCATCGAACAGGCCGGGATCGAGCCGCGAGGCGGCGAGCCGCCCCGGATCGAGGCTGAGTTGCCGGTGTGGGTGATGGACGGCGAGAAGTGCTGCATCGCGCTGCCCGCGAGCGGCTTCCGGGTGACCGGGCTGGTCTCGTTCGACCATCCGATGATCGGGGAGCAGGCGTTCAGCGCCTGGATGAGTCCCGAGGTGTTCAAGCGGGAGATCGCTCCTGCGCGCACCTTCTGCATGGCGGAGGAGGTCGAACAGCTCCGGGCCGCCGGATTGGGACTCGGAGGCCGAGAAGACAACGTCCTGGTCGTGCACGGCGATCGCTATTCGCAGGACCTGCGATTTGCCGACGAGATCGTTCGGCACAAGGTTCTGGACATGGTGGGCGACCTTTCACTCATCGGCGGCATGCCGGACGCGGACGTGATGGGAATCAGATCGGGCCATGCGCTGCACGTGGCGCTGGCGAGGCGAATGTTGAAGGAAGACCCCGGCCGTCAGACCGGACCGGGGCAAGGAGGTTGATATCATGCTGGATGTGGAACAGATTCAGGCTATACTGCCGCATCGCTATCCGTTCCTGCTGGTAGACAGGATACTGGAGATCGAACCGGGTCGGAGGGCCGTCGGACTCAAGAGCGTTACCTTCAACGAGGCTTTCTTTCAGGGGCATTTCCCCGGCCATCCGGTCATGCCCGGGGTGCTGGTTCTGGAGGCGATGGCGCAGGTCGGCGGCGTGCTGCTTCTAAGTATGACGGGAAACGACGGCAAGCTGGCCTACTTCGGGGGTATTGACAAGGTCCGCTTCCGAAAGCCTGTTGTTCCCGGGGACCAACTCGTTACCGAAGTCGAACTGGTGAAGAACCGGGGCAACATGGGCAGGGTTCGAGTCACCGGTCGAGTGGACATGCAAGTCGTGTGCGAAGGCGAGTTTGTGTTCGCTCTCGTAGAGCCGAACGGCATGGAGTCCGTGGAGGAATCAGATGAAGCCATTACAGAGTCCGACCGAACTCTCGTTGCCAAGTGACGTCGCCCATGCCGCTTCGGGAGGCGTTGTGATACACGAGACAGCGATAGTTGATTCGGGCGCCGAGCTTGGCATCGGGGTTGAGATCGGCGCGTACAGCATAGTCGGTCCTGACGTGCGGATCGGAGACGGCTGCGTCATCGCGCCGCATGTTATGATCGAGCCCTATACGACGATTGGGAAGAACTGCCGGGTATGGTCGGGAGCAATCCTCGGAGGCCGCCCACAGGATCACAAGTTCAGCGGTGAGCGGAGTTTCCTGTCCCTGGGCGACAACAACATCATCCGCGAGTATGTCACCGTGCATAGGGCGACCGGCGAGGGCAACGTCACCACCATCGGCAATGACAATATGTTCATGGCCTACTGCCACGTCGGGCACAACTGCACGATCGGGAGCGGCATCATGATGGCCAACATGGTAGGCATCAGCGGCCACGTGATCGTGGAAGACAAGGTTGTCTTCGGCGGTATGGTCGGAGTGCACCAGTTCGTGCGGATCGGCAAGATGGCGATGGTCGGAGGCTACTCGAAGATCGTCCAGGATGTCCCGCCGTTCTCGATGGTTGACGGCCGCCCCGCGAAGGTATATGACCTGAACGTGATCGGCCTCCGCCGCAGCGGAGTGCGACCGGCCGTGCGAAACGGCCTCAGGCAGGCGTACAAGCTGCTCTATCGTTCGAACCTGAACCTCTCGCAGGCTGTCGAGAGCATCGAGAGCGAGGTCGAGCCGAGCCCTGAGCGGGACTACCTGCTCGAGTTCGTGCGGAGTGTGAAGGTCGGGTTCGCCGGACGGCAGCTCGACCAGCGGTAGATGATGAGCGGCGGCCCGGTCATCTCCATGATTGCCGGTGAAGCGTCGGGCGACCTGCAGGGGGCGAGGCTTGCGACCCGCATCCGCGAAATGGTCCCGTCTGCGCGGATATGGGGCATCGGCGGCCGCAGGATGCGCGAGGCCGGCGCCGACCTGATGCACGACAGCTCATCGTGGAGCGCCATAGGTTTCGCCGAGTCGCTGAAGCTCGTGCCCGGGCTGATTCGAATCCAGTCTCGCCTTGTGAGGCGGATCGAGGCCGATCCTCCGGACCTGCTCGTGCTCATAGATTTCGGCGCGTTCAACGTCCGCCTGGCGCGCGGAGTCCGGGGGCTGGGGATAAAGGTTCTGTACTACTTCCCGCCGGGGTCGTGGAAGAGGGGCAGTACGTATGAGAAGCTGCAGGGACTGGTGGACGCCGTCGTCACCCCGTTCCCCTGGTCTGCCGAGACGCTTCGGCGCAAAGGCTTCCGCGCGGAGTTCTTCGGACATCCCTTGCTCGATTCCGCGAAACCGTCGCTCACTGAGGCCGAGTTTCGCGGGGGTTTCGGGTTCGACGGATCGGCTGGGATCGCAGCTCTGCTGCCCGGCAGCCGCGATCACGAGGTGGCGCACAATCTGCCGGCCATGATAGCGTCGGCGGCAGGGCTGAGCCGGCCGAGGCCGGACCTGCAATATGCCGTTCCGATCGCGCCGACGGTGGATATCCGCGCGCTTGCGGACGGCCTTCAGGGCATGCCGTGGCTGGACGTGCGACTCGACGGGCGGCAGGAGGCTTCGACCGGGCGAGTCCGATCCCGCATCGCCGGGTCCGTGAAGTCCCTGATGCGGCGCGATGGGATCTCGGAGCCGCCCGGGCCGGTTACCGTCAATCTGCTGTCCGGAATGTCGCGTGAAGTTCTTGCGTATTCCCGCGCCGCGGTCGTCTGCTCAGGGACCGCGACGCTGGAAGCCGCTGTTCTCGGCTGTCCGATGGTCGTCGTCTATCGCGGGTCAAGGTTGATGCAGCTCGAATACCGCCTCATGGGCGGCGGAATCGGATTCTTCGGCATGCCGAACATAATCGCCGATGAGGAGATCTGTCCGGAACTGCTTCAGGATGATGCGTCTCCTTCTCGGATCGCGGCCCTCCTGGAGCCGCTGCTCGACGAGACGGCCGAACGTCGTCGGATGCTGGAGTGCCTGGCCGAGACCGTCAGCGTGCTCGGCAGTCCGGGCGCGGTGGACAAGACCGCATCGCTTGCGCTCGACCTGATCGGGCGCGGCGGCTAGGAATACGCAACCGCTATGCCGGCAAAGCACAAGAGAAAACGCGATCTCCACATGCGCAGCGCCGAGAAGCGTCTGGCGGGCTACTTTCTCGCCTACTGGAAGCTCTTCGCCCTCGGCCTGCTCTGCACCGTGGCGGTATCGGGCATAGAAGTCTACTTCATCAAGCTCATCAGCGACGTCGTTCGGACGGTCATCCAGAGAGACCCGGCGATGCTGAACCGCGTCTCGCTGATCGTCGTCGGCATCCACATCCTGAAGTGGGGCTTCTCCTACGGTCAGATGTACTTCGTGTCCTCCGGGACCCAGAGGATCGCAGTCCGGCTCAGGAACGATCTCTACGGGCATCTTCAGAAGCTCTCTCTTAGCTACTTCGAGAGGACGAAGACCGGCCACTTGATGTCACGAATGACGAACGACGTCGGCCTCGTCCAGGCGGCGGCGCCTCAGGTCATACAGGTCGTATCCGCGCCGCTCGTCGCGCTGGGCAGCACGGCGGTCATCTTCTACTGGAACTGGCGGCTCGCGCTGATTGCCGTGCTGGTGCTGCCGTTCATGTCGTTCACCATCCAGAAGGTCGGCCGCAAGATCAGAGGGCTCTCGGAGATCCTGCAGGTACGGCTTGCGGATATTGCCGCTGCGGTTCAGGAGACGCTCTCGGCAGTCCGCATCGTGAAGTCCTTCGGGATGGAGCAGTATGAGGCCGCCAGATTCGCCGAGGAGAACCGCCGCACTTACGCAGCCGCGATGAAGGCCGTCTGCCGGAACGCCATGATGACCCCGACGGTCGAGATGATCAGTGTGATCGGCATCGCGTTCGTGCTCTGGTACGGCGGGCGCATGGTCGCCGCGAACACCGTCTCGGGCTTCGGGGTGGACCAGCTCATCGGATTCCTCTTCGCGCTCGACAGAATCGCGGTCTCGGCGAGGCAGATCGCCCGACTGAACGTCACGTATCACCAGACGATGGCCGGCGCTCAGCGTGTGTTCGACGTGCTGGACGAAGTTCCCGAGGTGATGGAATCGCCGGACGCCGTCGAGATGCCGCCACTCGAAGGAAGAGTGGAGTTCGCGGATGTCTGGTTCGGGTACGACGCCGCAACGTCCGTGCTGAAGAACATATCGTTCCAGGTGGAGCCCGGGCAACAGGTCGCCATCGTGGGCGCGAGCGGGGCCGGAAAGTCCACCATAGCCAATCTCATACCCAGGTTCTACGACGTCACCAGCGGCCGGGTGCTGATAGACGGCATTGACATCAGGACGGTGACGCTGAGCTCGCTCAGGCGGCAGATCGGAATCGTTCCGCAGGAAACGATGCTTTTCAGCAGTTCCGTCAGGGAAAACATCGCCTACGGCAAGCAGGACGCCACATTCGGGGAGATAGTGGATGCCGCCAATGCCGCGAACGCGCACGAGTTCATATCCCACCTGACCGAAGGCTATGAGACGCTCGTCGGCGAGCGAGGCGTCAAGCTCTCCGGCGGTCAGCGGCAGAGAATATCAATCGCCCGTGCCCTGCTCAAGAACCCCAGGCTGCTCATCCTCGACGAGGCGACCTCATCGCTCGACGTGGCATCCGAGGCGGTTGTGCAGGAGGCCCTCGAGCGGCTGATGGCCGACCGGACGACGCTGATAATCGCGCATCGGCTCTCCACGGTAGTGAACGCGGACATGATCCTCGTTCTGGAGAAGGGCCGAGTGGTCGAATCCGGCACGCACTCGGAGTTGATGGCTATGGGCGGCGCGTACGCTGAGCTGTATGCCATCCAGAGCAGGAAGCACACGCTCCCGGCGGAGCCGGTCCGGTCGGAGTCGAACGCCGTCGAGAGCTGAGAGAGGAGCATTCACGCAAGGTGTCGGCGATCCTCTACAACCTGCTGCTGGTCCTCTGTTCGCCGGTGCTGCTCCTCTATTTCCTCTGGCGCATCCTCGTGTCTCGGAAGTCGAGTGATTCCTGGCGCGAGAACCTGGGGTCGCTTCCCCGACTTGCGGACCGCGAGCCGGGTCGGAAGCTCGTGTGGATTCACGCGGCCTCGGTTGGCGAGACCGTCGCCGCGCTTCCCGTGCATGAGGAGATCAAGAGGCTGATGCCCGACGCGGTGCTCCTGCACACGACGATCACGCAGACCGGAAACGCCGTCGCCCGCAAGTCCTGCAAGCTGGCCGACATCGTGGCTTACTTTCCGCTGGACCTCCTGCCTTTCGTGAATCGCGCGCTCCACCGCGTGAGGCCGGACGCCTTCGTCATGGTGGATACCGAGATATGGCCGAACTTCCTGGCCGCCGCGCGCCGCCGGGGAGCCCGAACCGCGCTGGTAAACGGGCGCATATCGGACCGAAGCCTGAAGGGCAGCCGACGGATGCCCTGGCTCTTCCGGTGGGCGACCTCGAACATTGACCGCTTCCTGATGCAGACCGATGAGGACGCCAGGCGGATCGTCTCGCTCGGCGCGGACCGAGGGGCGGTTGTCGTTGCCGGAAGCACGAAGTTCGACGAGAAGGGAGGCCGACTCCCGGCCCCGGACGTCGAGGCGCTCAGGTTCGATCTGGGGATACCCGTCGGGGCGGCTGTGATCGTTGCGGGAAGCACCAATCCGGGCGAGGACGAGCCCGTTCTCGATGCGTACCTGTCCCTGCGCGGCGAAGATCCCGGCCTGCGCCTCATCATCGCCCCCCGACAGCTCGAGCGCGCCGGCGAGATCAGGTCGCTCGCGGAATCGCGCGGCCTCAGATGCGCTCAGCGCACGGTGAAGGAGTCCGTCTCGCCGGGTGGCTGCGACGTCCTGATACTCGATACCTTCGGAGAACTTGGGTCCGTCTATGCGGTCGGAACGATCGCTTTCGTCGGGGGCAGCCTCATCCCGAAGGGCGGGCACAGCATCTTCCAGCCGATCCTGCAGGGGAAGCCGGTGCTGTTCGGCCCGTATACCCACAAGACGCGCGACATGGCTCAGATGGCGCTCTCCGCCGGAGTGGGTTTCGAGGTTCGCGACGCTGACGAACTGGCCGCGCAAGCAAGGAAGCTTCTTGCCGACCCGCACCTGCTGGCCGGGATAGACGATGCCTGCCGTGAACTCGTGGAGCGCAATCGAGGCGCGTCAGCCCGATGTGCCGAAGCGATCGTCGGCCTTCTGGAGGGCGAGCATGGCGAGTAGCGGCGGCGCGCTCGAGTACCTCGAGGCGGTCGTGTACGGCAAGCGCCGAGGGCTGACGGATATGTTCGTGCTTGCCGGACTCCGCGTCCTGTCGCTGGTCTATCGGTCGGCGTTGCGGCTCTACCTGCTCCCGTTCGAACTCGGCCTGCGACGGCGGAAGCGGCTCACGGTCCCGGTGATCAGCGTCGGGAATATCACGGTCGGCGGGACGGGCAAGACGCCGATGACGCGCTATCTCTGCGAGGGGCTGATCTCCCGCGGGCGGAATCCTGCCGTGTTGAGCTACGGCTACGGAGGCGGGCTCTCCGGGGAGTTCGGCATCGTCTCTACGCCGGAGAGGGTTCTGCTGTCTCCGGGCGAGGTCGGCGACGAGCCCGCCATGCTCGCCCTGAAGCTGCCCGGAGTCTCGGTCCTGGTCGGCAAGGACAGGCATCGGAGCGGCATGCACGCCGTCCGGGAGTTCGGGGCAGGGATCGCCGTCCTCGACGACGGCTTCCAGGTCTGGAAACTGCACCGGGACCTGGACATTGTTCTGATAGATGGGATGCTTCCCTTCGACAACGGTTGGACGCTCCCCGCTGGGAGGTTGCGCGAGCCGATCTCCTCGCTCCAACGGGCCGACTGCGTGGTCGTGACCGGTGATGCGGACCTGGTGGACGAGATCAGGGCTGTCGTCGAGCGGGCTGCTCCCCGGGCGATGGTCTGCAGGGCGAGACACGCGCCGACGGCTCTGTACACGGTCGAAGGCGGCGAGAGAGTCAGTCTCGAAAGCGTCCGCGACCGCCGGGTGTTCGCGATGTCCGCGATTGCCCATCCGGCATCGTTCGAGAAGACCCTTGCCGATGCCGGGGCGGTCCTGGCGGGATGCGAGCGCTTCCCGGACCACCATGCGTACTCGCAGGAAGACGTTCTGCTGGTCGAGAGCAGGGCACGCGCGTGCGGTGCGGAGTTCGTGGTCGTGACCGAGAAGGACGCCGTCAAGCTGGCTGGCATGTGCACGGGAGTCCCGCTGCTCGCGCTATCGACCAGGCTTGCGCTGAGCGACGAGGATGGCTTGTGGAGACTGATTGAACGCAAACTCAAGGCAGAGGATGCGCGGTGATGCAGGACTGCGTACGAGTCGCGCCTGACGGTCGAATCCTGATCGTTAAGCTGAGCGCCATCGGCGACGTGATAATGACTACTCCTGTGGCGAAGGCGCTCCGCGCGGCTTTTCCGGGAGCTTACATAGCCTGGGTCGTCGAGCCGAAGTCGAGGGATATCCTGATCGGCAATCCCTATCTCGATGAGGTGATCGTCTGGGACCGGCCCGCGGACCTGAGTTGGAACCCGCTGAGCGTTGCGGCGACCTGGAAGAGCCTCCGGGCGCTCGGCCGCGAACTCCGATCTAAGCGGTTCGACGTTGCCGTGGACCTTCAAGGCCTTCTCAGAAGCGCGCTCGTCGCCAAGTCGTCCGGCGCGAAGTGCGTCCTCGGTTTCGATAGCGGGCGAGAAGGCAGCACGCGACTCTATACACACCTGTACCCGCTGAGCCTGACCGGAACGCGCGGGCCGCAGCGCTATCTCGACGCGCTGAGGCTGCTCGGAGTCCATGCTTCGCACACGGAGATGTGCATGCCGTTAACCGAGGACGACAGAGCCTATGCTCGTCGAATCCTCGATGAGGAGACCGCAAGGCATCTTCCGGACAGGCGGCTGATCGCGGCGCTGGCGCCGGCCACCACCTGGCCCCACAAACACTGGACCGAAGAGGGCTGGGCAGGACTGGCTGACGGCCTTATCGCTCGATACGAGGCGCTTCCGGTCTTCCTCGGCTCGTCCGCCGACGTGAATCTCATCGGGCGCATTCGGGGTCTGATGACTCGCGAGCCCGGCGACGTCGTCGGCCGCACCACTCTCAAACAGGCCGGAGCCGTACTCGAGGAGGCGGATCTGGTCTTCGGAGTGGATACCGGCCTCCTGCACATGTCCATCGCGCTCGGCCGTCCTACGATAGGCATCTTCGGCCCGACTAGGTGGAGACACCTTATGCGTGGTGAACTCCTTTCGGTCGTCGTGAAGGAGATGGACTGCATACCCTGCATGAGGCATCCGACGTGTACCGACTTCGCATGCATGAGGGCAATCACTTCGGACGAGGTGCTCTCTGAGGCGGGTCGGCGCCTCGCACGGATACTGCCGGCGCGGTAAGATGTTCTCAGGAGACTCAGAGCTTGGACACGCTCCGAACACTGCACATTGAAACGGGGATGCACGCCCTCGGGGGGCCTGCGCAGGTGGTATATCTGATGGTGGGTCTCAAGGACCGCGGCCATGAGGTTGTGCTCGTGTGTCCCGACGGGAGCGCCATCGCGGAGAACGCCGCCGCCGCAGGTATCGAGGTCGTCCCCGTCCCGCTCCGCTCGGATTTCGACCTGACGTTCATTTGTCGGCTCCACCGCATCATCAGGCGAAGGAAACCTGATGTCGTTCATCTGCACAGCAGGCGCGGGGCCGACGTTCTGGGGGGCATCGCGGCGCGAACGGCCCGCGCTCCGGCGGTCATACTGTCGCGCAGGATAGACAATCCCGTGCGACCCGGCTTTCTGACGCGGCTCAAGTATGGGGTCCTGTGCGACCGTATCATCACGATTTCTCAGGCGATCAGGGACGTTTTGCTGGATGGAGGCGTGGATTCCTCCAAGATCGCGTGCGTCCACAGCGTGGTTGACTCCGCGCAGTATGATGTGGACCGCGACCCGAACCTACGCGCCGAACTCGGCGTACCGGGCGACAGCCCTCTCATCGGCATCGTCGCCCAGCTCATCGAGCGCAAGGGACACAGGTATCTTCTGGAAGCAATGCCGAGAATCATCGAGGCCTACCCGGATACCCGGTTGATCGTTCTGGGAGCGGGTCCCCTGGCCGATGTCCTGAAGCGTCAGGCCGAGACCCTGGGGGTCGCCGACGGGGTTGTATTCGCCGGCTTCCGCAACGACATGCCGCAGGTGTTTCGTGAGTTGGACGTGCTCGTACACCCTGCGCTCATGGAGGGTCTCGGAGTGGCGATTCTGCAGGCGATGGCCGCCGGAGTGCCGGTCGTCGCGTCTCCGGTCGGAGGCATACCCGAGGCCGTGCAGGACGGAGTAACCGGCATCCATGTGCCGCCCGCGAATCCTGAGGCTGTCGCCGAGGCGGTGTGCAGGCTCCTCGGAGACCCTGCGTTGCGGGCGCGGATGGGCGCGGCGGGCAGGGCATTTGTCGAGCGCGAGTTCTCGCCGGCCCGCATGGTAGAAGGTGTCCTGTCCGTGTACCGTTCCGTGCTGGATGCCAAGGGCGCCGCCGTCAGTGGCGACCTCTGAAATCCCTGAGCCCCGCCGGTCTCTGCCGCCGCAACACGAATCACCTCCCCACAAAGGCAAACCGCTGTCCGATGGTGAAAGCATACCCTGTAGTCTTCGCATGCCCGTTTCGAGGCGGTTTAGGCCCGAGCACCTGAAGGGGAGGGTTTCATGCGCCCGTTGGTTATCCTGCACACGGAATCATCAAGCGGATGGGGCGGCCAGGAGATGCGCGTCATCTCCGAGGTCGTCGGGATGCTAGGTCGCGGACACCGCGTGATGCTTGCCTGCCGCAGAGGCTCGGAGATCGCCCGGCGCGCGAGAGAGAAGAACATCGAGACCTACATAATGTCGCTGCACGGCGCGTTCGACATCGCCGGCATCCGTCGCGTGCGAGCATTCCTGCGCCGCCGCGAAGTGGATATCGTCAACACCCACAGTTCGAAGGACAGCTGGTGCGCCGGGTTCGCGGCCAGGCTCTCGGGCGACGTCAAGGTCGTCCGCACGCGGCACCTCTCGATCCCCGTGAAGAGGAGCTTCGAGACCAGACTGCTCTACGGGTCCCTTCATGATACCGTCGTCACCGCCGGAGAGACCCTCAGGCGCCACATCATCGAGCGCGTTGACCTCGATCCCGCGCGGGTCCTCTCCATCCCCACCGGCATAGACCTCGACGCCTTCGATCCGGACCGCGTAACCGGCAGCGCCTTCCGGGACGAGATAGGGGCCGACGACACGAATCCGGTCATCGGCTCCGTCGGCATGCTCCGACACATGAAGGGCCATTCCTACCTGATCGAGGCCGCCGCTTCGGTGTTGCAGGAGTACCCGCAGGCCCGGTTCGTCCTCGCCGGTGACGGGCCTTCCGCCGGCGCGCTGAGAGAGCGCCTGTCGGCGCGCGCGTCCGAACTCGGGATCGCGGACAAGTTCCTGATGCTGGGCTACAGGGAGGACATACCCGAGGTGATGGCGGGCCTCGATGTCTTCGTCCACCCCTCGATCGGCTATGAAGGCGTGCCTCAGGTCGTCAGCCAGGCGATGGCGATGCGCCGCCCGGTCGTAGCCACGGATGTCGGCGCGGTGTGCGAACAGGTCGTCAACGGACGCACGGGCATCCTGGTTGAGAAAGCGAACTCCCGTCAACTTGCTCAGGGTATTCTGACCGTCCTGAAGAACCCTGACACGGCCGCGCGGATGGGAGAGAACGGACGCCGCCTGGTAGAGGATCGTTACAGTCTAGATACGATGCTCGATGAGACCGAGAGACTGTACGCACGGCTTCTTTCTGAGGACTGACCGCCTGAAGGATAAGGTATCGGCGGGATGGAAACACCCTGTGTGTTCGATCCGCCTGGGATGATGGGAGCGGGACTTGTCTCACGCAACGTTGAACAGCATAATCGCTCGGTTCGCCGGCAGGCACGTCCTCGTCATCGGCGATGTGATGATAGACGAGTACGTCTGGGGCAACGCGCGCCGCATTTCTCCGGAGGCTCCGGTCATGGTCGTCGAGGTCGAGCGCGAATCCTATATGCCGGGAGGAGCCGCGAACGTCGTCAATAACATCCAGGCGCTCGGCGGGAAGACCTCGATGGTCGGCGTCGTCGGCGACGACGAGTATGGTCTCCGGCTCAGGGAGTGCCTCTTCCGGGCCGGAGTTGATGCGGGCGGCCTGGTTGTGGATTCGTCAAGGCCCACGACGCGCAAGACCAGGATCATTGCCCACAGTCAGCAGGTGGTGCGGGTGGACCGCGAACAAAGCGCCAGGCTGAGCCCCTCGGTCGCAAGAGGACTCTCTTCGATGATCGAGCAACGCCTGCCGACTGCGGACGTGGTCGTCTTTTCCGATTACGACAAAGGCGTGGCGTGCGGGCCGGTCGTGCGCGCGGCGATCGAGGGCGCGCGGAGCATCGGCAAGCGGGTCGTCGCCAACCTCAAGCCCGGCACCGCGAGGCAGTTCAAATCGGCCTCGGTCGTGACGATCAACCAGTTTGAAGCCGAGGCGCTGTCCCGTATCGCGATCACCGAAGACCGAGACCTCGACCGCGCTTCCGCGCGCATCATGAAGTCCCTGAAGCCTGAGGCACTCGTGATCACCCGAGGACCTCGCGGAATGAGGGTCGTGACCGGCAGCGAGTCCGAGGATATCCCGCCGCACCTCGTTGAGGTGTACGATGCCGCGGGCGCGGGCGACACCGTCGTGAGCGTGCTGGCCCTGTCACTCGCCGCCGGAGCGGAGATCCGTGATGCGGCCGTCCTCGCCAACTGCGCCGGGGCCGCCGTCGTCCGCAAGGTCGGCGTCGCGACCGTGACGGCGGACGAGATTCGTTTCCTGTTGGGCGAAGGAGGAAGCAGATGACCATCACGAAGATCGTGCGGCGTTCGGTGCTGAAGGGCCTCCTCGACGAAATGCGCGGGCAGGGCAAACGGATCGTCTTCACCAACGGCTGCTTCGATATCCTTCACGTGGGCCATCTGCGCTATCTGCAGGAGGCGAGGTCCCTCGGCGACTGCCTGGTCGTCGGTGTCAATACCGACGAGTCCGTCAGGCAGATCAAAGGCCCGGACCGCCCCCTCGTGTCCGAGTTCGATCGCGCGGAGCTGCTCACCGGGCTGAAATGCGTGGATTACGTTACTCTCTTCTGCGAGGAGACTCCCTGCTCGCTGATCGACGAGCTCAGGCCGGACATCCATGCCAAGGGCGGCGACTATCGGGCAGATGATCTCCCGGAGGCCGAAATCGTCAAGTCCTACGGAGGCGAGGTCCGCATCCTCCCGGAAGTCGAGGGGAAGTCAACCACCAATCTCGTGAAGAGGATGCACTCCGCGATGCCGGGTCGGGAGGGGCAGTGCAGGCCCGACGTCGCCGGACGCGCCGCAGTCGGAATCATCCCCGCCAGGCTTGCCGCGACGCGACTGCCGAACAAGCCCCTGCTCGACATCGCCGGGAAGCCGATGATCCAGTGGGTCTACGAGCACGCCAGTGAGGCCAGATCGCTCACGGAAGTGCTGGTGGCGACTCCCGACGAGGAGATATTCCGCGCGGTCGAGGCTTTCGGCGGCAAGGCCGTCATTACCTCTGCCGAACACCTGTCCGGCACCGACCGCCTCGCGGAAGCCGCCCAGTCGCCGGCCTGTCCCGATGCAGACGTGATAGTGAACATCCAGGGCGACGAGCCGCTCCTCGACCCCGCGGCGATTGATCTGCTGGCGGAGGCGATCCTCGCGGACCCGACGGTGCCGATGGCGAGCCTGATGTGCCCTCTGCAGAACGACGAGGCCGACGATCCCGCCGTCGTGAAGGTCGTGACCGACCCGCGTGGTTTCGCTCTCTATTTCAGCCGGGCGCGCATCCCGTATCCCAGACAGCCTGCGGAGTCGTGGAAGCATATCGGCGTCTACGCGTACACCCGCGATTTCCTGCTGGAGTTCCCGATGCTCTGCCCGACTCCGCTGGAGCAGGCCGAATCGTTGGAACAGCTTCGCGCGCTCGAGAACGGCTACCCGATCAGGATGGTCGCGACCGATTTCGCGCCGACCAGCGTTGATACGCCCGACGACCTCGAGAAGGTTCGGGCGGCACTGGAGCAAGCAGCATGACAAGAGAGATCAGAATCGGAGACATCAGCGTCGGCGGCAACAAGCCGATCGCGCTCATCGCCGGCCCATGCGTCATCGAGAGCCGGGACATCTGCTTCGAGATAGCCGAACGAGCGAAGTCAATCTGCGATGATCTCGGCATAGGCTACGTCTTCAAGGCGTCTTTCGACAAGGCCAACCGCATGTCGGTGTCTTCGTTCCGCGGCCTCGGGATGGAGCACGGTCTCGGGGCGCTGGCGGACATCAGGGCCTCCCTCGGGGTGCCCGTTCTCACCGACGTACACGAAGTCTGGCAGGTGAAGCCGGTCGCCGAGGTCGTTGACGTGCTTCAGGTACCGGCATTCCTCTGCCGGCAGACCGACCTCGTGCTCGCGGCGGCGTCGGCCGGGAAGCCGGTCAACTTCAAGAAGGCGCAGTTCATGTCCCCCGCCGAGATGAGGCCGGTCGCCGAGAAAGCCGCGTCCACCGGCAATGAGAGCATCCTGCTCACGGAGCGCGGATCGAGTTTCGGCTACGGCAACCTTGTCGTGGATATGCGCAGCCTCGTCGTTATGAGAGAGTTGGGCTACCCGGTCGTCTTCGACGCGACCCACAGCGTTCAGCGCCCGGGCGGGCTTGGGACGGCTTCCGGGGGCGACCCTCAGTTCGTGCCTTACCTGGTCCGCGCCGCGTGCGGCGTCGGCATAGACGCCCTCTTCATCGAGACGCACCCCGATCCGTCGAAGGCCCTCTCGGACGCGGCGACCATGATCTCGCTCGACACGCTGGAATCGGTGCTCAGCGAGGCCCGGGCGGTGGATGCTCTGGTGAAGAACGCGCGGGCCGAACCTTGAACCTGCAACCTGTAACCTTGAACTTTGAACCCTGATCGGAGGACATCCATGTCAGACAAGATTCGAATCGGACTCATCGGATGCGGCGGAATCATGCGGGGGCACGCGAGGAGGCTGCTCGGAATGCCCGAGGTCGAGATCGTCGCGCTCGACGACATAAGCGACGAGATGCTGGGCAGGTTCTACGAGTTCATCCCTGAGGTGAAGGGACTCCCCGTCTTCTACGACTATCGGGAGATGCTCGAGAAGGTCGAACTGGACGCCGTCGAGATCGCCACCCCGCACACCCTGCATTTCCAGCAGACGATGGACTGCCTCGACGCGGGCAAGCACGTCCTACTGGAGAAGCCGATGGTCTGCACGGTGGACCATGCTCACAAGCTGCTCGCGAAGGTCGAGGAGAAGGACCGTGTCCTCGTGCTATCCTATCAGCGGCACTATCAGCCCGCGTTCCGATACATGCGCGACGTCATCCGCGAGGGCAAGCTGGGCGAAGTGACGTACGTATCCGCTCTCCTGTGCCAGGACTGGAAGCGCAGTCAGGCCGGCAAGTGGCGCCAGGACCCGGCGCTCAGCGGGGGAGGGCAGCTCAATGACTCCGGCAGCCACCTGGTTGACATCATCCTCTGGACGACCGGCCTCGCCGTGGACGAGGTCTGCGGCTACATAGACAACCTCGGCACGCTCGTGGACATCAACTCCGCGCTCTCGATGAAGTTCAAGAACGGCGCCCAGGCAACGGTCAGCGTCGTCGGCGATGCTCCCTGCTGGTACGAGGACTTCACGATCTGGGGCGAGCAGGGTGTGCTTTTCTACCGCAACGGCCAGCTCACGCACTGCGGCCCGGACGGCAAGATCTTTACGCCCGAGGAGCTCCCCGAGGGAGGCAACCCCGATCAGAACCTGGCGGACGCCATCCTCGGCCGCGACACAGTGTGGGCGCCGCCGATCTGCGGCCTGCGCGTGATCGAGCTCACCGAGGCATCATGGAAGTCCGCGGAACTCGGCCGGCCGGTGAAGGTGGCCAGTCTCTGACGCTGAACTCGCGTCATTCTGAGCAAAGCGAAGAATCTTTCTTCGGACGGGGAGGAGATAGACTGCCGGTCGCAGAACCAGAGCATGACGCGGTTCACTCCGACTGCTCTGCTTGCAGGCCGGGGTTGACATCGCTCGCGCATTCAGGTATTATTGCGCGCAGTGCCGCATGGCAGGATAGTGTTCTGATCGGGTCGCGCTTCCCCCCGGGAGCCGTATCCCGGCCTCAGAGGACGCTCGTATCCGACTTGCTGCATGCGAAATCAAACACGGGCTGCAGGCCCGAAGGGAGAAAAGCGCCTTGTTATCAGACGCCAATCGTACCTTACGGAGAATCCTGGCAGCAGTGGCATCACTGGCAGCACTGTTGTTCATTTCAGGTCAAGCCCTCGCGGACCAGACGCATACGGTCCGCGCGGGAGACACCCTCTACTCCATAGCGAAGAAGTACTCCGTCACCGTATCCGACATCGAGAAGGCCAACGGTCTGGCCCCCGGCAAGCCGATTCGGGCCGAGCAGAAACTCGTCATCCCGTCGGATGAGCTGTCGGCCGGTTCGATCGCCCGCATCGCGAAAGACAACGTCCCGCTGGTGGCCAACGGCAAGCCTGCCGGAACGCTTTCGAGAGGCACTGAAGTGACCTTCCTCCACGAAAAGAACGGCGCGCTGGCTGTCCGCCTTGCGTACGGCAAGATGGGGTGCGTGCCCTGCGGATCGCTAGAAGCCGTCGGTCCTGACGACGCGCCGACCGTCAACCGCCAGCAGTTCGGCCGCGATATCGCCCGGACGGCATACGCTTACAGAGGCTCCAGGTACCGCAGGGGCGGCATGTCCGCGCGCGGGTTCGACTGCTCCGGCTTCGTGAAGTACGTCTATCAGACCAAGGGAATCAACCTTCCCCGCACCGCCAGTTCCATGTTCGGCTGCGGCACCCCGGTTGCGAAGGCCGATCTCCGGGAAGGCGACATCATCTTCTTCGCAAACACCTACCGGCGCGGCATATCCCACGTCGGCATGTACCTCGGCAACGGTGAGTTCATCCACGCCAGCACATCGCGTACCGGCGTCAAAGTCAGCAGGCTTGATGAAGCCTACTACCAGCGCAAGTACGCCGGCGCCCGCCGTATCAAGGACGACTAGAGCCCAAGGCCCGAGGTTCAAGGTTCAAGTTTGAAACCAACGCTGCCGGAGAATGATCCTCCGGCAGCGTTCTGTTTTCTTCCGCTGTTTTGCTGCCTCGCTCTGTCTCGGCATTTCCGCCTGATTGACCTTTTGGCACGATTCTTGCAGGATATAGTCTGGAACAAATCGGCACGCCTGCTTGTCAAAGCAGGATAGAAGTACACTTTCGCTTTACTCAAGGAGGGTGTCGAAGTGAAAGCTGTAAGAACAACGGGGGTGGTATTACTCGCGCTTCTCTGCCTGACCGCCGGTATAGGACAAGCGGCGATGGACTACGCCGCCGGCCCCGGCACGATCGGGTACGCACTCACTCAGCCTGACGGAGCGCGCGTGAGCCTCACCATGGTGATCATCGGACGAGTAGACACCGCCGGAGTGTCCGTTCACGAATGGTGGGACAAGACGACCTTCATTCCGGCGCTGTTCAGCCCTCCGCCGGCACTCCGCCCCGGGCAGACCATTGATCTCGAAGGCATCATGACCACGCTTCCCAGGGGCGGAAGAGCCGTCCTCTGCGACCGGATCGCCTGCTACCTCGACAGATACGGCTACCTCACCCCGAGCGTTCCTCCCCTGAAGGGCCTCTTCGATCCGAGCGTCTGGCCTACCCGAGGATGGTTGGAAGTCAGGCCGTCCGTATCCCTGTTCAGCCTTTCGTCTCTTGAGACGACTCTGCTCCTGGATGATCCCCAGCCGCCCAGTGGAGGCGAGTCGCCGACTGCATCGCCGCTCAGCTTCACTGCGGGCACGGTCCCCTGGGCGAAGAGCCTTTCGGACGGCAGTCCCATCGCGCTGGTCGGCCAGATCGTCACGGCGAGCAGGGGACAACTGGGCGACTACCTGTATATCGAGGAGCCCGACCGATCAGCGGGGATCAGGGTGGAGACGGATGCGGCGGTGAGCACGGGCGATGCAGTGGTCATCGGGTCGGGCACTGTGCAGACATCCCCTGACGGTGAGCGCTTCATCTCAGCAACCGATGTCCGGCGAGTCTGTGCATCTGTGGTTCGGGCGTCCGGGATCATCAACCGCGATCTCGGCGGAGAGGACTTCGTCTATGACGAGCAAGACGGAAGCGGACAGCGCGGAGTAGTCGCCGGCCGAGGCTTAAACAATATAGGGCTGCTCGTGAAGATCTGGGGCACGGTGACCCAGGTGAATCCGCTCGACAACTACTTCTACATAGACGACGGCTCCGCCCTGAGCGACGGGACTCAGACCTCTCAAGTGGATAACGTCGGTGTCCGGGTCGTGCCTGCCGCCGGCGCGACGTTTCCCGAGACGAACGACATCCTGGAGTTGACAGGCATCAGTAGCTGCATGATCCCCGACGGCGAGGACGAACCGATCCGACTCCTGCGCGTTCCGGCTCCTCCGCTGCACGTGACCACGAACGGAGACGACGAAGAAGACGGTCTGTCGTGGGAGAACGCCAAGCTCACCGTTACCGCAGCGATACAGGCTGCATCCTCCGGGCAGGAGATATGGGTGGCGAGCGGCGTCTACACGGAGAACGTCGCGATAGACAAGGCAGTCGGACTCTACGGCGGCTTCGGCGGAACGGAGTCTTCCCGGAATCAGCGGGATTGGGTAGCCAACGAGACTACTCTTGACGGCGACGGTGCAGATAGCGTCGTCACGTGCAGCAACGTTACCGGTGCCGTCATTGACGGCTTCACCATTCGGAACGGTTACGCCGAAATCGGAGGCGGGATCAAGTGTGCGAACGCGTCACCCACAATCGCCCACAACACGATTATCGGGAATACGAGTCACGGGGGAGTGGCCGACGCTCGTGGTGGGGGTATCTACTGCTCGGGTGGCTCTCCGATCATCACGGACAACGTGATCAGTTCCAACCACGCCGCCTCCGGAGCCAGCGGTTCATATGGGGGTGGCATCTACTGCGACTCATGCCCAGCCGGCCGCATAGCCAACAACACGATCGTGGCCAACACCGTCCCCTCTTCCCCGGAAGACAATTGCCACGGCGGCGGTGTGTACATCAGCGGCAACGCGCCGGTGATTGCCAACAACATCATCGCCTTCAACGCCTCGGGCATATACGCGACTTCGGAAAGCGCTGAGATGCTCGGCAACTGCGTATACAACCCGGTCAGGTACAACTACTCCTGGTTGCCGAATCCTACCGGAACGAACGGAAACATATCCGCCGACCCGCTGTTCGCCGACTTCAACGGCGGCGACTACCATCTCCAGTCGGGGCAGTCGAGTTCTCCTTGCATAGACTCGGGAAGCAACGACCATGTGCTCTCGACGACAGATATGGACGGCGAATACCGCGTCCGGTCCGGTACGGTGGACATCGGAGCCGACGAGACGACCGGCTGTATCAGCAGCTTGCTGATGGTGTCTGTCGGGGCAGTGCCGGCGGGCAGCCAGGCTCTGGTCGCGGTCTATGTCTTCGACCCGGTGAACGGCGTGCCGGTCGCGGACTGTCAGGTAACCCTCTCCGTCTCGGGCGGGACGCTCGTCAGTCCGGCAGGCGGAGGCGGGTACACCGGCAGCGACGGACGGCTCACCGCGATTGTGGAGAAGGACGGCCCGGGCTACGCGACGGTGACCGCGTCCATAACTTCCTGTTCCGCGCAGGTGTCAAGGAGCGCTGAAGCGTTCTTCTATGTGCCTAACGACGGCTGGCCGATGTTCATGCACGATCCGCAGCACACAGGGGCGAGCCTCGCGTTCGACTGCACGGCGTCACAGGCCCTTGGTTCGCCGGAGTGGACCGCAGCCGTACCTACCGCCAATACGGACCGCAACGGCGTGTTCAGCCATCCCAATCCGAGGAGCGGAAGTGTGATTTTCCCACACCCATACATTGATTCCAGTCCGGTTCACGCGCCCGGATGCCCGGTGATCGTCGGCGCGTGGGCGGGCGGCAACTACTCCGCGTCCACTGGGTACGTGGCCGCATTCGACCCTACGACGGGAGACAGTGAGTGGCGATATCCCGCTGCCGGGTACATCGGCGGCGTGGCATCCACACCGGCGATCTTCACCGTGGGCACTGATAAGCGAGTGGTGGTCGGTTCGATGGATGGGAGGGTCTACTGCCTGAATGCCCAGACAGGAGCGCTTATCTGGTCATATCAGACGCTAAACAGGGCGGGAACGGGCAACGGCAAGGTACTCGCTTCTCCCACGGTCTATCAGGGACGCGTCTACATCGGAAACGAAAGCTCCCGGATGTACTGTCTTGACGGTGAGACTACCAGCGTTAATGGCGAACTGGAGTGGTCGTATGACCTGCCAACATATGATGATCCGTCTGACGATTACGAAGATCTCACCGGACTGAGTTCGGTGGCAATCGGAGTCGTGGGGAGTGAGGCGCGGGTATACGTGGGGAGCGACAACGGACGCCTCTATTGCCTCTCCACCGAGGATAGTCCCGCCAACCGCGTGATCTGGACATATCCTGACCCAGAGGCACCGGACCCGTTTGACAAACCTCTTGGGTGCATTGAATCGTCGCCGACGGTCTGTGACGGCACCGTATACGTAGGAACGTCGTGGTACCAAGGGACTGACCTGGTTGCCCTTGATGCCGACACAGGAGGTCTCGTCTGGAGCCACGGTCTAGATGAGGAGGTCCGCGCCACATGTGCGGCTCTGGCTGGACACATCTACATCGGCGTGGATACAGGACGCCTTCTCCACAGAATCAGGGCAGACGACGGGCACCCGGTAAATCTATTTGATGCCGGTGACTACTTCTTGGGATCTGCTGCCCTAACCGCTTCCTCGTCAGGTCTGCTCTACGTTGGAAACGATAACGGCAACTTCTACGTCTCGCAGCAAACCGCCCTAAGCCCTCCGCATGCGTCACACGCCACGGCGGGATATGTGTGCTCTAGCCCGGCCATATCCTATGCTGTCGAGCCGAACGCAAGATGGGTCTATGTGGTATCGCGGGGGGACAACGGCAGACAAGACGGGGCGGGTACGCTGTATGCGTTCTCAACCCTGAGATAGGAGAGACGCGCGATGAATATGCTTGCTCGTTGCGCCTTGCTAGCCGGCCTGCTGCTCAGCCGTGCCTCAGCATCGCCCCAAGTGACAGCGGCGTACTGGCAGGTTGAGGGAGGGTACAGGATGAGCTTCAACGTGACGGCCGGAGAATACGCCGTCTATAGGTGGGGCTTCCAGCGCATCGACTCCTTTGGTCTGACATCGCCAGACGGTTGGTACGCTACAGTATTCACGCGGTATACAGACTGGATGGCAGCATCCGGCAACGATGAGTTGCCACCCGGAGGAACCCTCGTTGGCTGTGAGGCCACATTCCCGCAGCTTCCAACGCAGATTGACTACTTTGTCATGCAGCGGGCGGTCCCCAGCGCCTGTTATGGAACGGTCGTACCAACACCAGTCCCCGAGCCGTCCTCGCTCCTGGCGCTCGGACCCGGATTGGCGGCGGTCGGTTGGTCGTGGGCTAGGCGGCGTCGGCAATAACAACGGGGTCTTGTACGCTCTCAGTGCCACCGACTTGTCACTTGAGGCAGCATACTGCGCCCATCAGAACAGCGGCTTCATCTGCTCCAGCCCTGCGGTTGCCTACAGTGTCGGTGCCGGCGGCAACAGGTGGGTGTTCGTTACGGCCAGGGCTGAAGGCGAAAGACTGCTGGCGTTCAAGATCCTGGAGTGAGCACGCCCGGGCTCTTTGAAGAAGAGGAGGTATCCTATGCGACTTGTCGCATATTGCGCTGTTCTGCTATGCTACTTTGCTCGGGCCACGATGGCACAGTACCCCATGGTCACTGCGAACGTCGACCAATCCGTTGCAGTGACACTGTACACATATCAGGTGACAAACGTGCTTGCCGAAGACCTGACCGGTTTCTATCTCTATCTGCCGGCCACGTCGCTCCCCCTGATACGCAACGTCACTGGCCCAAGTTCACAATGGTATGTTACGTTCAACACCAGGCTCGGCTTGGCAGAAATCCGATGGTCCCTAATGCAATTCGGCAATGATTCGATACGGCCTGGCCAGTCCGCGACATTCAACTTTGCGGTGCCCGTTGGAGTTCCGACCGGATACTACCGTCTGCCTTGGGAGACTACCACCAACTGGCAGTGGTACGGTACCAGCCAACACCCAGGAAGCACTCTGCTGCCGGTTCCTGTCCCCGAACCGTCACCAGTGCTCGCGCTCGGAGTGGGTGGAATCGGCATCCTCGGGGTGGCGCTGAGGAGGCGCGTCCGCGGCCGGGCGTGACTCCCAATATGCTCAGGGCAGACGGGCGATTTCCGCCCGTCTGCTCACCATCCTCACGCCTTCTCCATCCCTGCGGCCTCCTTACATCTCGTTTGACACCGCCGCGAGGCTTCCCTTATAATAGCACCGAACATCCGTGCCCGCGTTCGGACCTTTTCAGGAGTGGAGCCTGTGGAAAACATCGCCCGCGAAGTCGTGCCCGTAAACATCGAAGACGAGATGAAGAGATCGTACCTCGGCTATGCCGTGAGTATGATCATCGCCAGAGCCCTTCCGGACGTCCGCGACGGCCTCAAGCCCGTCCAGCGCCGAATCCTCATGGCGATGCACGACCTCCACCTCACCCCCGGCGCCCACTACCGCAAGTCCGCCAAGATCGCCGGCGACACCTCGGGAAACTACCACCCCCACGGTGAGCAGATCATCTACCCGACCATGGTCCGCATGGCGCAGGATTTCAATGCCCGATACCCGCTCATAGACGGGCAGGGCAACATGGGCTCGATAGACGGCGACCCTCCCGCGGCCATGCGTTACACGGAGATGCGGATGTCGCCTTACGCGATGGAGATGCTCGAGGACCTCGACAAGGACACCGTGGACTGGCAGCCGAACTATGACCAGACCACCAAGGAGCCGCTCGTCCTCCCCGCGAAGCTCCCCAACCTGCTGTGCAACGGTTCCGCCGGAATCGCCGTCGGCATGGCGACGAACATCCCGCCGCATAACCTCAGCGAGATATGCGACGCTACCATCCACCTGGTTGACAATCCCGATGCGACTCCGGACGACCTGATGAAGTACGTCCAGGGCCCGGATTTCCCGACCGCGGGGTTGATACTCGGCACGAAGGGCATCCGCTCGGCCTACGAGACCGGGCGCGGCCAGATCACCATGCAGGCCCAGACCGCCACCGAGACGATGGAGAACGGCAAGTCCGCCATCATCATCACCGAACTGCCGTTCCAGGTCAACAAGGCGCGCCTCATCGAGCAGATAGCCGACCTCGTCAAGAGCAAGAAGATAGACGGCATCACCGATATCAACGATTTCAGCGACCGGACCGGCATGCGCGTCGTAATCGAGCTCCGGCGCGATTCGTATCCCAAGAAGGTGCTGAACTACCTGCTGAAGCACACCGCCCTCCGCTCGAACTTCGGCGTGATCATGCTCGCGCTCGTGGACGGCACTCCGAGGGTCCTGAACCTCGCGCAGATCATCCATTACTACGTCGAGCACCGCAAGGAGATCGTCACGCGGCGCACCCGGTTCGAGCTCGAGAAGGCGAAATCCCGCGCTCACATCCTTGAGGGTCTGCGGATCGCGCTCCAGTACCTCGACGAGATCATCAAGATCATCCGCCAGTCGCGCACGACGGATATCGCCCGCGCCGAGATGATGTCCCGGTTCGGCCTCAGCCAGGTGCAGGCGGAGGCGATCCTGAACATGCAGCTCCGCCAGCTCACCGGCCTGGAGCGCGAGAACATCGAGAACGAGTACCGCGACCTTCTACGCCGGATCGCTTACCTGGAAGACATCCTGACGGACGAACGCAAGGTGCGCGAGATCATCAAGCAGGAACTGAAGACGCTCAAGGAGAAGCTCGGCGACGACCGGCGCACCCGCATCTTCCCCGTCGAGGCCGAGGAGATCGGCGACGAGGACCTCATCCCCGAGGAAGAGACGATCGTCACCATCACCCGCGACGGCTACGTCAAGCGCGTGCCGATAGACACCTACCGCACGCAGAGGCGCGGGGGCAGGGGCGTGCTCGCCGCCAACTCCAAGGAAGAGGACAAGCTGGAGCACATCTTCATCGCCACCACGCACCACTACGTCCTCTTCTTCACGGACAAGGGGCGAGTCTACCGCCTCAAAGCGTACGAGATCCCGCAGGCGACTCGCCAGGCGATGGGCACCGCGATCATCAACCTGATCCAGATCGAGTCGGGCGAGACGATCACGGCGACGGTCCCGGTCAAGGAACTGCAGGGCGAAGGATACCTCGTAATGGCGACTAGGCTGGGCGAGGTGAAGCGCACAGCCATCCAGGAGTTCCACAACCTGCGGGCGAACGGCCTCCGCGCGTTCGACCTTGAGGAGGGCGACGAACTCCGGTGGGTCCGCCTCACAAAGGGCGGTGACGACGCCGTTCTCGTGACACGAAAGGGGATGTCCATCCGGTTCTCAGAGAAGAACCTCCGCATCGCCAGCCGCGCATCCGGCGGCGTCCGGGGCATCACGCTCGGCCCCGGCGATTACGTGGTCAGCATGGACATCGTCCGCCCTGCGTGCGAGCTGCTGGTCGTATCCCAGAAGGGCCTCGGCAAGCGGACGAACCTCGATTCATACCGCGCTCAGACTCGCGGCGGCAAGGGCATCAAGACGATGGCTATGACCGAGCGGGGCGGCGAGATAGTCGGCGGGCGGGTCGTCTGCGGGGAAGACAAGGCGATCGTGCTCACCTCCAACGGCATAGCAATCCGAATGAAGCTCAACGAGGTGCGCGCATGCGGGCGCAGCACGATGGGCGTCAAGATGATCAACCTCGAGCCGGGCGACAGCGTGGCGTCGTTCGCCGTCGTCCCGACCAAGGAAGACGACGAAGAGGAGTAATCATTCCGGTGTTGGGGAGGGAGGTGTACTCCCTCCCCCGAAGGTTCAGGGGAGAACATCCTTTCGATGCGGCAACGTTTCGAGCCGCTGGAACATACGGCCGACAAGGGAATACGCGCATACGGGTCGAGCCTCGACGAGCTCTTCGAGAACGCCGCATTCGGCATGTTCTCCCTCATGGCCGATCTGGAGAAGTACACGCCGGTCGAGTCTCGTGAGATCGAGGTCGAGGCGCCGGAAGTCGAATCGCTGCTTCGAACCTGGCTCGCGGAATTGCTCTATCAGTTCGAAGTGGATAGGCTGTTGTTTGTTGACTTTCGGGTGGAGGGCGTTGTAGACGCCAAGCTCAAGGCAGTCGCGCGCGGCCTGCCGTTCAGCGATGATATCGAGTGGCTCGGCCCGTCGGTCAAGGCGGTTACGCTTCACGATCTCTGTGTGCGCCGAATGGATGAGCGGTGGGAAGCGCAAGTAATCTTCGACGTGTGAGGGCAAATCCGAGATTCGAAGCTCGAAGCACGAAACAAAAGGCAAAACTGCAAAGGGGAAATCCGGAAGCTGCTTGCCTGTTTGCTCTCTTGCTTATTCAGGTACTGTTTCGAATTTCGAATTTCGCGCTTTGAGTTTCCTCCGAAGGAGGTTGGCATGACGAAACAGATGACACCGAGACAGCGGCAGATCCTGCAGTTCATCCTGCAGCACATTGACCTCAAGGGCTACCCGCCGACGGTCCGGGAGATCGGAGAGGCGGTCAACCTCAGCTCGAGTTCGACCGTCCACGCCCACCTGCGAAGCCTCGAGGAGTCCGGCATCATCAGGCGCGATGCGGTCCTCACTCGCGCGATCAAGCTGCTCCCGGGCCTGGAATCCAAGGCCAAACCCCGGCAGGTGGTCAACCTCCCGATCGTCGGGCGCGTCGCCGCGGGCAAGCCGACTCTCGCCGCGGAGGACATCCACGAGACCTACCCTCTCCCGGCGGACTTCCTTGCGGGCGGCGAGGGCTTTATGCTTCAGGTACAGGGCGAGAGCATGATCGAGGACGGCATCCGCGACGGCGACTTCGTCATCGTCCGACGCCAGCCGGTTGCCGACAACGGCGACTGCATCGTGGCGATGATTGACAACGAGGCCACGGTGAAGCGCTTCTACCGCGAGAACGGGCACATCCGCCTCCAGCCCGCGAACTCGTCCATGGAGCCGATCATCGTCGAGGACGCCGCGATCATCGGCAAAGTCGTCGGCCTTGTCAGGAAGATGTAGAAGGAGAAGGGATTGCCTAGAATCGAAAGTTCCGTGCTCATCAACGGCGATGTCGAGAAGACCTATGCCCTCGCCAAGAACGTCGAGGCGTTCCCCGAGTTCATGCCCGACGTCAAGAGCGTGACTATCCTGGAGCGTAGCGGCGACGGCAGGAATCTGGTCACGGAGTTCGTCGGGATCATCAAGGAGTTCAAGGCCACGATCAAGTGGGTCGAGGAGGACGAGTGGGACGATCAGGCGAAAACCTGCCGGTTCAAGCTCCGCAAGGGCGACTTCAAGAGCTACTCCGGCATCTGGACCTTCGAATCCGCGGACGGGGGCACGAAGTTCACGTCTGTGATTGACTTCGAGTACGACATCCCGATGCTGGGGCCGCTCCTGAAGACGCTCGTCGCCCGCAAGATGCAGCAGAACATTGACGGCATGCTCGCGGCGATCAAGAAACAAGTGGAGAGTGGATGAAGAAGTACGATGTCATTATAGTCGGGGCCGGGCCCGCAGGTATCTTCGCCGCGCTCGAATTGGCGAAGATCGAGGGGCTGAAGACCGCCGTCATTGACAAGGGCAGCGACATCGAGGACCGGGTGAAGGCCTCGAAACGCTCCCTGCTGTCCGGTTGGGGAGGCGCGGGTGCCTTCTCCGACGGGAAGCTCACCCTCTCGACTGAGGTCGGCGGCCAACTCAACGCCTACGTTTCCGAAGACGAACTGAAACGCCTGATCGAATACGTTGACGGCGTATACATGGAATACGGGGCTCCGGACAGGGTCTACGGCACTAACGACGAAGAGGTCGAGGAACTCGCGCGCCGGGCGATCCTCGCCGATCTGAAGCTCATTCCCAGCGCCATCCGCCACGTCGGGACTGACCGGTGGCCCGACGTCCTGCGGGCGATGCGCGATGTGATTCGCCCGCGCGCGGACATCATGACGGAGACGAGCGTCGCCCGGCTGATCGTCCACAACAACCGCGTCGCCGGAGTCGAACTGACTTCGGGTGACACGATCGAGGCCGACTACGTAATCGCCGCTCCGGGGCGGGAAGGTGCTGACTGGCTGCTGGAGGAGTCTCGAAGACTCGGACTCGAGTCCATCGTGAACCCGGTGGATGTCGGCGTCCGCGTCGAGCTTCCGGCTCCCGTGCTGGAGGAGATCACCGGCAAGGTATACGAGCCGAAGCTCGTCTTCTACTCCCGCACGTTCGGCGACAAGGTGCGCACCTTCTGCGTCTGCCCGCACGGCGAGGTCGTGATGGAGTACAACGAGAGCGTCACGACGGTCAACGGGCACAGTTACGCGCACAAGAAGACCGAGAACACCAACTTCGCGCTTCTCGTCTCGACGATGTTTACCGAACCGTTCAAGGAGCCAATCACCTACGGCCGTTACATCGCATCGCTCTCCAACCTGCTCAGCGGAAGCGTGATCGTTCAGAAGCTCGGCGACCTGAAGGCCGGGCGGCGCTCGACCTGGTCGCGCATCGAAGGCGGGCTGACCGTCCCGACGCTCAAGACCGCCGTTCCCGGCGACCTGAGCTGCGTCCTGCCGTACCGCCACATGTCGGGGATCATCGAGATACTCGACGCGATGGACAACCTCGCGCCGGGAGTGGCGTCGAGGCACACGCTGCTCTATGGGGTCGAGGTGAAGTTCTACTCATCGAGGCTCAAGCTGACGCCATCGCTGGAAACCGACATCGAGAACCTGTTCACGATCGGCGACGGGGCAGGAGTCACGAGGGGCCTCGTCCAGGCATCGGTAGCGGGGGTCATATCCGCGCGTGAGATCATCAAGCGGCGGTAAGGTTCGGGAACTGCTCACTGCTCCCCGAGGACCTTGATCTCGATGTCCGTGTAATAGTGCCTGAGGATCTCGATGTAGGTCCACTTCGGGTCCGACTTCGCAAGGCCGTTCGCGCCCCACTGACAGAGCCCGACGCCGTGCCCGTATCCACGGCCCTCGATGACGTAGTTGCCCTCGGAGGTTACGGTGAGCGCCATCCGCGTGCTCATGATCGTGCTCAGGCCGAACAGGTCTCGGAAACGCGAACCGGTGATCCGCTTCTCGCCGTCCTCGCCCTTGATGATGATCGTCGTCACGCGTCCCGAGCAGTCGTACTCCGCGAACTCCATCGAGATCAGCTTCCCGACCTTCGTACTCGACGACCGGTTGAAGACCCTCTCCAGATCGGCGGCGGAGTAGGTTCGCGTCCATGTGTGCGCCGGGCACGCTCGGCAGTAGTCGCCGTCCGCCGGCTTCTCGAACTCGGTCATCGGCGGTGCGGGGCAGGCTCCGGGTTGTTCGATGTCCGACGCGTCGGGCAAGTCAGACTGGTCGGACGGCTCAAGGGTCTGCGTTGCGGGCCGCGTGTTCACTACCAGACTCGGTTCTCCGCTGATGCTGTCCGACACCGACCGCAGGTACGGCGCCTTGATCATCCCCGAGTCTTCGCTGTTCTGCGTCATCCCGCCGCAGTCGGCCGAATAGCACGCGAAGATCGGCTCGCCTCTGTAGGTGATGATCTCTCCGCGGGTGGCTTCCACGATTCTGCGCACCCACTCGGCTTCCCGATCCACGCCCGCGAAACCCTGGCAGTGGATCGTGTCGCATATGTTGAAACCCTCTGCCTTGTGCCGATCCAGACTTCGAACGGCGTACGTCCGCGCCGCGACGACGAGCGCCTTCTGGGCTTCTGGATGGAAACTCGCGGGGATTTCAGTCGGTGCGGCGCCGCAGACGTAATGCTCGACGCTCAACTCATTGACGACCGTGATCCTCGATCCGCCGAGAACTTCGAGCGATTCCCGGTAGTGCCTGTACCGAAGCTTCGGAGAGACGATCTCGATGATGCCCTCAGCCGTCCGGGAGGCGATCCTGATCGGGCCCTTGAAGGTAGGTGGGGCAGAGGGTACTTCGGCGGGTTCCTCGCAGGCAGGCTGTGGTCCGTCTGACGCGTCCGACGTCTCCGTCTGGTCCGGCGCATACGATAACGGCGCAGTAACGGGCGTCTCCAACTCGAGCAGCTTCCCGCTCAGCCGTAGAGTGATCTCCTTCCCGGTCTCGATCTCCGCGACTACCGCCTTCGTGTCCATGTCGGTGGCGATCATCGGCTCGTTGGCCTTCAGCGTGATCGAGGTCGGGTGCCCCACGCACGATCCCAGACCGACACGAATAGTCTCGGGAATGGTCGAAGCGGCGGGAACAGATGGTGAGGCGGCAAGCGTCAAAAGAACTGCGAGCAGGGGAAGCCGCAGGAGTGAGGGCATTGTCTTCCGGTGAATCTCGGGACGCCGCGCGGTCAAATGAGTCCTCCTCGCGGATCGCTCAAAGACGAAAATGGTCGGGGTGGCGAGACTTGAACTCGCGGGCCTCTCGGTCCCGAACCGAGCGCTCTACCAAACTGAGCTACACCCCGACGCGGCACAATTGTAGCACAAAACCTACGCTTGCGCAATAGGCACGAATGCGGTATTCTTGAGTTAGTTCATTATGAACCGACTTCATATCCTGACCCTCGCACTGCTCTTGCTCGTCGCTCCAGCATGGGCCGATGACGTTTCCGTCACGACTCTCCCGAGCGGCCTGAAGGTGATCGTCCGGGAGGGGAACTCCACCGACCTCGCCGCGCTCGACATCTGGGTCCGCGCCGGAGCGGTCAACGAGCTGCCGGAGAAGTGCGGAACCGCCCACTTCATCGAGCACATGATCTTCAAGGCGACCGACAGGTACGGCCCCGGGCAGCTCGATCGCGAGATCGAGGGCGTTGGCGCGGATCTCAATGCCGGTACTACGCATGACTACGCCCACTTCTACACTACCGTTCCGAGCGACGCGCTCCCGACGGCGCTGAACGCCCTGGCAGATGCCGTCGTCAACGCGGTGTTCCGCGAGGAGGAGGTCGAGAAGGAACGCCGCGTCATACTCGACGAGCTTGCGCGGAGCGAAGCCGATCCCTTCCAGTATGCTCTCGATCGCGTCGCGGGGCTGCTGTACTTGAACCATCCCTACGGGCGCCCGCAGGTCGGCTCGCGGGCGACGATCGCCCGGATCACCCGGGATGACCTCGTGGCTTTCCACCGCGCATACTTCACCCCGGCGAACACTACGGTCGTCATCGCCGGGAGAGTCCGCTCGGCCGACGTCGTCGCCTTGGTCGAGAGGGCCTTCGCCGGTTTCGATCGCCCATCGTCGCCCAGGGTATCGCATCCGGAGCAGAGCCTCGATGCTCCCCGAATCCAGTCGCTCCCGCACAGGTCCGCGCAGGCCCACGTCGCGGTCGCATTCCGCGCCCCGGGGATCGCCGATTTCAGGGAGGTCTGCGTGATGGACGTGATCGAGATCGTCCTCGGGGGCACCGCGCACGGCCGCATCGCCGACGCCCTCGTGCGCGAGGGTGTCCCGTTCACGAAGATCAGGACCGACTACGTCACTCGCCGCGATCCGAGTTTCCTTGCGGTGATCGCGGCTGTCGAACCTGAGTATGCCGAGAAGGCACGTGCCGCGATCGTCAGCGAGATCAGACGGCCCGGAGTCACAGAGGACGAAGTATCCTATGCGAGGCGGCTCATAGAGGGACGCTATCTTTTCGAGCAGGAGACCCTCGCTGGGCAGGCGCGCGCCCTCGGCTTCTACGAGACGATCGCATCCTGCGACCTTGCGCTGAAGTACGTTCCGACCGTCAGGGCCATCACCGTCGGTGATGTCGAGTCAGTGGCCGCCAAGTGCTTTGCCTCCGAGAGCTACGCTGCGGTTACCCTTGTGTCGGAGGCGTCGGAATGAGGCGAATGATCTCGTGTCTGTTTTTGCTTGCGATAGTCCTCCTGATGCCCGCGTATGCCCGGACCGGCGTCGAGAAGACGATCCTGAGCAACGGCCTCACGCTCCTCGTCAAGCCCGAGCCCGAATCGCGCATCGCCGCTATCGAGGTCTTTATCCGCGTCGGCGCCGCGCGGGAGGACGACTCTAACTCGGGGATCGGCCATCTCCTCGCCGGGACGCTTCTTTCCGGGACGGAGGGCCGTTCGCCTCGCAAGCTCTCTCAACTCTTTTCTCAGGTCGGCGGCAACTTCCATGCAGTCCGGCAGTGGGACTACATCGAGATCTACGCCGTCACCCTGCCCGAGATGTGCGCCGACGCCGTCGGCCTGCTCTCTGAGGCCGTGCGGAAACCCTCGTTCGACTCCGCCGCCGTCGAGCGCGCCAAGGCATCACTCCTGAAGCAGAGCAGGACGCTGCAGGACAATGCGTACCAGGCGGCCTACTACGCTCTCGTCGCGCGGATGAACGGCGGCGGGCCGTACGGTGGGGCCTTCCTAGGCGATCCGAAGGTCGTCGAGGGTGTCACCCGTGCGCAGTTGGAGGATTTCTATCGAAAGAAGGTCACCCCGGGCAGCATCGTGATATCGGTAGTCGGCAATGTGAACCCGACGAGCATCTCCCGCGTCGTCGCCTCTCGTTTCGGCGGAATGGACTACGCGCCCCAGCGCGAGGTCGCGGCAACCTACATTCCACGAGCCGACGAACCTCCGGAGGTTGAGGCCGACCTTGCCGCGTCATACGTGATGGTCGGTTTTCCCGCTCCTCCAGTTACGGACAAGGACTATCCTGCGGCCTGCATCGCGAACGTTCTGCTCGGAGGGAACAAGAGCGCTCTGATGTTCACCAGGCTTCGCGAGGGGCAGGGGCTCGGCTATCATGTCGGCAGCATCTATCCGATGCTCAAGGAGGCGGGTCACATCGCGGCGTTCGTCGGACTCGACTCCTCGAGAGGGCCCGATGCGGGGCAGGCGGTAAAGGACCAGATCCTCGCGCTCGCCTCGGAGCTTGCAGACGGGAGGTTCGCCGACGACGATGTCGAGCGAGCGAAGAGGTATCTCATAGGCTCGCACGCCCTAGGGCGAGAACGCACCCGCGACCGCGCCCGTTACCTCGGAATCTACGAGGCCTTGGGCCTCGGGTACCGCTATGACAGCGAATACGATGCCCTGGTCCGAGCCGTATCTAGAACCGATCTCGAACGGGTCTGCCGCGACATCTTCTCCCGCCCCGCGGCTGTCGTCCCGGTGGGGCCGTAGACGGTCGGCCGCTGCTGTTTGACGGGCGGTCTAGCGTGGTGATATAATACCGGCGACAGGTTCCGCATGCCGGCGTCTCGACACCCCGCGAAGAGCGGCGTCGGATAGGCCGGCGTTTTGTTTGTTGGGCCTCGCGAATGCGATCCTTTTTCTCCGGCGAGAGATTCGTCGGGGTGATATATTACATGCTTCAGAGACTGACCGAGATTCTTCCGCGCGTCACCAGGCCTGCGCGGTACACCGGTGGCGAGTACAACGCCGTGGTCAAGGACCATTCCAAGGCGGCGGTTACGTTCGCCCTCGCGTTTCCGGATACCTACGAGATCGGCATGTCCAACCTCGGCATGCGCATCCTCTATCACACGCTCAACCGCCGCGCCGACGTCGCCGCCGAGCGCGTGTTCGCCCCGTGGACCGACATGGAGGACGAGATGCGCCGCTCGGCAGTCCCGCTATTCAGCATCGAGACCCGGACTCCCATCGGCGAGTTCGACGTAGTCGGCTTCTCGCTTGGATACGAACTCTCGTATACTGCGGTACTCAATATGCTCGATCTCTCCGGGCTGCCGGTCAGATCGGCGGAGCGGGCGGAGCAGTGGCCACTGGTCATCGCAGGTGGATGCTGCACGGTCAACCCGGAGCCGCTTGCGGAATTCGTAGATGCGTTCGTCATCGGTGAGGGCGAGGAGATCGTCCATGAGATCATTGATGCCGTGAAGGCACACCGCGCCGAGGGCAAGTCCGCAGTCCTGCGCAAGCTCGCGGAAATCGGCGGCGTGTATGTTCCGAGCTTCTACGACGTCTCCTACAACGACGACGGCACTGTCCGCGCCGTCGAGCCGAACGATGAGTCAGCACCTGAGAGCGTCACCCGGCGCGTCGTCTGGGACTTCGAGAACGCCGATTTTCCCGACCGCCCGGTTGTACCCTTCATCGAAACCGTGCACGATCGAATCGCGCTGGAGATCATGCGCGGGTGCTCCCGGGGCTGCCGTTTCTGCCAGGCGGGGACGGTGTATCGGCCCGCGCGGGAACGCTCCCGAGGGAGATTGATGGAGGAAGCGGAGGCGCTCGTCGAGAGCACCGGCTACGACGAGATCGCGCTGATGTCGCTCTCCGCGACCGACCACTCCGAGATACGCGAACTCGTGCGGGAGATTATCGAGAAGTATGAGCCCACCAAGATCGGCATATCGCTTCCATCCATCCGCGCGGACGCGCCGTGCATCGCCCTTGCCGCGGAAATCCAGAAGGTGCGGAAGAGCGGACTCACTCTCGCGCCCGAGGCCGGGACTCAGCGGATGCGCGACGTCATCAACAAGAACGTCACCGAGGAAGACCTCTTCAGCGCCGTCGAGGAGGCGTTTCGATGCGGGTGGCAGACGATCAAGCTCTACTTCATGATCGGACTTCCGACCGAGACCGACGAAGACCTTCGTGGGATCGCGCGCCTCGCGATGCATGTCACGCGGATCGGGCGGAAGGTAATGGGCCGGAAGCCCAATGTCAACGTCAGCATCGCGTCGTTCGTGCCGAAACCGCACACACCGTTTCAGTGGCATTCGCAGGACACGATCGAGGAGATCGAGCGGAAGCAGACGCTGGTCCGGTACGCGATTACCGACCGCGCGGTCAAGGTGAGCTGGCACGACTCGCGCACCAGCATGATCGAGGCTGTGCTCGCGCGAGGTGACCGTAGGGTCGGGGAGGCGATATACCTTGCCTGGCAAAAGGGTTCACGGCTCGACGCATGGTGCGAGCATTTCGACCTTCGGGTCTGGCTCGATGCTTTCGAGGAGGCGGGACTTGACCCTGCCTTCTACGCAAACAGAGAGCGTTTGCGTGATGAAGTGCTTCCGTGGGATCACATTGACTGCGGCGTGACAAAGGATTTCCTGGCCGCGGAGAACGACCGGGCGGAGAGAGCCGAGACGACTCAGGACTGCCGGCTGGACAGGTGCACGGGCTGCGGGATGGCGCGGTTCGTGCCCGGAGAGGAATGCGATGTTCCGTGTCCTGCTGCGGCTTAGAAAGGGCGAGCAGGTCAGGTACATCGGACATCTGGACCTGATGCGCTCGTTCGAGCATGCGATCCGCCGGGCCCATGTGCCGGTGGTCTACTCCTCGGGGTTCAACCCGAGGCCGAAGATGCACTTCGGCGGCGCTCTCGGAGTCGGCGTGACGAGCGAAGACGAGTGGGTCGTGCTCGACCTGACCGAGTCCGTTCCGGCGGCGGAGATCATGGCGCGGCTGAACGAGGTCCTTCCGGCGGGGATCCAGGTTCTCGGCGCCGAGGACTTGCCCGAGGGCGTCAAGTCGCCGCTCTCGAAGCTGAACGCGGCGGTGTACCGGATCACGCTCCGCTGTCCCGAGGAACTGGATGGGCGCGCCGCGCAGAGGGTGTTGGACGAGATGCTGTCTGCCGCCGAAGTGAAGGTGATGCGGCAGCGGAACGAAGAGAAAGAGGTTGATATACGCCCGCATATCCTCGGGATCGAGATCGAGGAGTGCTCCGATGGGAAACTGGCGCTGACAGCGGCCCTGACCGCCGGGAGTTCCGGCGGCGGACGCCCCCAGGACCTCATCGAGGCGCTGATCGAGCGCCTTCCTGGGTTGGGCGTAGAGAACATACACAAGATCAGGAGCCGAGGGGTCGAGGACTAGAGGGTTGAAGGGCGGAAGCCCAATCCGAAGGTCCGAATCCTGGGTTCCGATTTGAAAGGAGGTGAAACAATGTCAAAAGAGATCATCATCAACGTAGGCACTCGCGAAACGAGGATGGCGCTCATAGATGCCGGCAAGCTGGTCGAGCTTCAGATGGAGCGCGAGGAGCGGGTGGCGGGCAGTATCTACAAGTGCAGGGTGGCAAACGTGCTTCCGGGAATGGATGCTGCGTTCGTGGATATCGGGCTCGAGCGCAATGCGTTTCTCTACGCGGGCGACGTACTGCCCGAGGCGGGAGAGGAAGACCCTTCGGCCAAGAAGGAAGCCCACAGGGCCAACATCAAGGACCTGATCAAGGTTGGTCAGGAACTGATGGTTCAGGTCGTCAAGGCCCCGCGAGGGACGAAGGGAGCCCGCGTATCCACAAGGGTTTCGCTGCCCGGCCGATACCTGGTCCTGATGCCCGACGCCGACAATATCGGCATCTCGCGGAAGATAGACGAGGCCGCCGAGCGCGATCGGCTGAAGAAGATCGTGGAGAAGATCAAGCCCGCGAACTGCGGCCTGATCGTCCGGACTGAGGCCGAAGGCCGGGGCGACCGCGATATCCGCGCCGACATGGAGTTCCTCACGCGCATGCACGAGGAGATCCAGGAAAAGTCGAAGACGACTCAGGCGCCGGGACTGGTCTATCGGGACCTCAGCCTCGTCTTCAAGACGATCCGGGACGTCTTCGGGTCGAGCATCCAGAAGATGTTCATAGACTCCCAGGCGGAGTACGAGAAGGCTCTCGACGTCGTGCGGCTGATATCGCCGAAACTGAAGTCGCGCCTGGCTCTCTATGATGATCCTGAGCCGATCTTCGAGCGGTTCGCCGTCGAAAACGAGATCGACCGCCTGCTCAAGCGCAAGGTGTGGCTCAAGTCCGGTGGTCACATAACCATTGACCAGACCGAGGCGCTGACCACCATTGACGTGAACACGGGCAAGTTCATCGGGAGCACCAGCCTGTCCGATACGATCCTCAAGACGAACCTGGAGGCCGCGGCGGAGATTGCCCGGCAGCTCAGGCTTCGAGACATCGGCGGGATCATCATCATGGACTTCATAGATATGTCGAGCGCGAGAGACCGCTCGCAGGTCGTGAATGCGCTGGAACGGGCCTTGAAAAAAGACCGCACGCGGACCAAGATCTCGAACATAAGCCCTCTGGGCCTGATCGAGATGACCCGCAAGCGCACCGGAGAAACCATCTCCGAGCTGATCAGCGAGGCCTGCCCGTACTGCCAGGGACGAGGGCACATCCTGTCGCCCGAGTCGGTCAGCATCAACGTCGAACGCGAGCTGATGCAGCGGGCCGCCCTGGTGGACGATGAGGCGTTCCTCGTCACGCTCAACCCGGAGGTTGCCGAGTACCTGATCGGCCCACGGGGCGAGACGATCGAACTCATCGAGAAGCAGATGCGGCGCGCCGTGTACGTTCGCGGAGTCCACGATCAGCATATCGAGAGCTACGATATCCAGCCGGGCGACCTGCAGGAGATAGAGGCTCAGATGCTGTCCTTCAAGAAGGGGCAGATCGTCGAGTGTGAGGTCGTGCGCAGCCCGTTTGTCAGCCTGCCGAGGGCCGCGGCGTGGGCGAACGGCTACATGGTGGACCTCGCGAACGGCGGGAAGTACATCGGCCAGAAGGTGACGGCCCGGCTGACGAGCGTCAATCGCTCGTTCGCCGACGGCGAGGTTACCGGTGCGGTGAAGTGTGAGCCGACGACGGCGTTCTCGCACAGAGCCGAGCGGACGACGGCGTCTCAGGGCGAGCGGGACTCTCGCAGACCGCGTGAGCCCCGCCAGAAGCCCGAGCGGGAGCGTCCGCCGAGAGAGGAGCCTCGCGAGAAGATCGAACGCGAGCCCCGCCGACGGGAAGAACCCCGACAGCGAGTCGAGCGCGAGGTTCAACCTCGCGAAGAGCTCCGGGAGCCGGTCGAGCGTGAGCCCCGCCGACGTGACGAGCCCAGGCAGCGGATCGAGCCCGTGCCCGTGCCGATCGAAAAGCCCGCCGAGGTCCTCGACCTCGAAACCGAAGCCAGGGAGGAGCCCCGACCGAGCCGGTCGAGGGGTTCCCGGCGGCGCGGCGGGTCAAGGCGTCGAGCGGAACCCGAGCCCGAGCAGAATCGGGAGCCTCAGCCGCCGGCCGAGGAGCCGGTTCAGCCCGTGATCGAGCCGGAAGCTCAGCCAGAGGGTGAGCAGGAGGCTCCGCCTAAGCGCAGGTCTCGTCCGAGAGGCGGGCGCAGGTCCCGGTCGCGTTCCCAGCGGCCGCCAGATGCGCCGGAGGGTGGGGAAACCCCTCCGTCCGGTGGTGAGCCCCGACCGGCCGATTAGCGTCCGGCGGATGCCCTGCCGACTCCCGTCGTCGGGGCCGATATGCGAAGCACAAAACCCCGTGGGTCACCCGACCCACGGGGCTCAATCCCTCAATCCGTCGAATCCTTGTCTGCTACCTGTCGAACATCGCGGTCGTGACCTGCCCGTAGCGCGCGCTGGACACGTGTCCGTCCGCCCAGAGGACGTTCGCGGTATCCAGGTGGTCCGCGTTCATCGCGTCTCCGGTGATCTGGTCCCTCGTCTCGGAAGTGAACGCCTGGACCGCCGCGTCGTCTTCGAGACTGCCGACGACGAACACAGAGTCGTCCACCTTCGCGTCGAGCAGCACCACCGTCGTGGAATGGCTGTCGAGCGACGCCTCGGGCATACTCAGGAGGTTGGCGTTCAACTCATAGCTCAGACCCTTGACGGACCCCTCGGAGTCGGTGGAGCAGACGTAAACCCCCTGCGATCTTATGTAGGGGAAGAGCCCGCCGGTGGTGACGTCGAACGGCGGCGCAGGCGGACTGCCGCTGGCGGCCCAGTTCGAGGCGGGGAAGAGTCCGCCGTAGTCCTGCTGGTAGAGGGCGATTGCCATCCCGATCTGCCGCAGGTTGCTCAGGCACGATATCTGGCGCCCCTTCGCCCGCGCGGTGGCAAACACGGGGAAGAGCATCGCGGCCAGAATGGAGATGATCGCGATGACGACGAGAAGCTCGATGAGAGTGAAACCCCTGCGGTACTTCATGGCGAACCTCCCCCGGGGGCACGTTCATGTCCCCTGCAGCATCATTCTTCCAACGGGAGGTTCTCCCAGACGTGTTACACTTGTTAGACTAGTTGACCTGCGGGCATTGTTCCAGGATGATGCGACTAACCGCCAAGACGCCAGCGGATGCCAGGGCTCGTTCGTCCATTCGTGCGATTCGTGTTTCCCTACCCGCCCGGCACGAGCTTCACCGCGCCCTCGGGTGAGTGCCACTTGCTCTTCGGATTGTAGTGCTTCCACACCATCTCCGCGAGCTTGCGGATTGCCACGACGCCCTCATTGTCGTCGGTCCAGCGCTGGTCTTCCTGGTCCTTGGTGTAGATCGCCAGGACGTACTGCCCGCCCGGGCTGTCGACCACCGCCACATCGGACTTCGACCGGTTGATCGCCCCGCTCTTCGCGGCCGTATGAACGTCCGGCGGCACGGTGTAGAGGATGCAGTCGTCCCAGTACTGATGGGTGAGGATCCTCTGCATCCGCTCGCAGGAGGCCGGGCTGCCCGCCTTCTTGTCGACGATCATCTCGAACAGCTTGACCATCTCGTTCGGCGAGGTCATCCCGAGTCCCCACTTCTGCTGGAGGGGCCGGAGCCCGAGTTCGTCGCACTTCTTGCCGTTGAGCAGCCTGGTGGTCTTGAAGCCCTTCGATTCGAGCCAGTCGTTCACGTTCTTCTGGCCGAGGTGCTCGCGGAGGAGCATCGTCGCCGTATTGTCGCTCACGGTGATCATCAGATGGACCCACTGGCAGAGCGGGATTTTCGTGCCCTCCTTGAAGTAGTAGGCGAACCCGCCCTCCTGGCGGTCGTCGTCCTTCGGCTGGACCTCGATCGGGTCGTTCCAGCCGACCTTGCCCTGCTCGATCTGGTGCATCGCCTCGCACATGATGGTTGTCTTGATGGTGCTGGCGGTGGGGAAGGTCTCGTCGCCCCGGAGTTCGATCCGCTCGTCCGGCTTGCCCCGGTAGTGGAGGCTGTATCCGAGCGTGCCGTGGAATCCCTCCGCCACCCTGTCCATCTTCGCCTTCAGTTCATTGAGCGTTTCGGCGGACGCGGATACCGCGCAGATCAGAATTCCGATCAGAAACATGATGCATTGTCGTCGCATGTGGGTCTCCTTGTCGATATGAGATCGGCAATATCAGGGCCGAGCAGACGCCTTGTTCGCTATCCTGCGGGATATGAGATAGGCTATCACACTCACCACCATCGCCACAGCCAATAGCATGATAAGCACCGAGTATACAGGCTGCGGGTGCGGGCTGCCCGTCGGTATCAGCGTGCCGTTCTTATATACATAGGTAACCCGTGTCGAGCGGGCATGCCGCCCGAACCACGAGAACAGAACGGGTAGGGCTGCAAGGATCGGCGCCAGGTACGGCACGTTTCGTCTGTACATGAACGCGGTCAGGCATCCGGCCGCGATACCCGCCAACACCGCTCCCACCAGGCCGACCATATGTCCACCGATGATACTAACCGCCAGTGAGCCCAGACCGTTGCCTATCATCATCACCAGGTAGCCCACGAGGACGATCGCCAGTGCTTTGAGAATCTGCGGGACGTACTTCTCCATGCTGATTACCTCCTCAGCTACCTTTTCTTATAGACAATCACAGCCGCTTCCGGCTGCTTCTTGAGAGTCACGAGCCAGCCGTTCTCCATCAGTTCCTTCCCGGTCAGTTCGACGGTTTCCTTCGAGTCGAGGTCGGTCACCGCATACCGTGCCGCGGGATCTAGGCCCTGGAGGCGGAACCTCGCCGACTCGTAGGCGCTGTTCGGACGACGGAATGCCTGCACCATCCCAGCGCCGAGGTCCGGGCGGTCGAACTGCCAGGCCATCCACTGATCGTACTCCAGTGTGTACTTCGTGAGCGGGTAGAAGTCGCCGTAGTAGTAGTCGGCCACCTGACGCCACTCGCCGATCAGCTTCCGAAGGAGCGGCCAGTCGATGTCCGTGCGCCGGACATCCGGACCGAGGGTCGTGTTCGGGCACATCGTGCTGCGGAAGATGTACGTGTCGAAGGCGATGAACCCCGTCCCGTAGTACGGCAGCCAGGACGCCAGCCCGTAGGTGTGGCACTGCTCGCCAACCGGGTCGAAGATGTAGTCGCTTCGGAGGAGCGGCACGCTCCGGCGCATCGTCTCCAGGTCGTTCCGATGCCCGCCGGACGCGCAGGAGTCGATCAGCATGTCTGGCCGCCGCCGTCGAAGCTCGTCCCAGAACGCGAGGTAGCCGGTTACGTAATGGTTCTCGGTGATCCCCTGGCGGTCATCGGCATCGTTCCCGCGCCAGTAGGAGAGCGGATCGATGTTGTAATCCTGGCGGTATGCGTCGATGCCCTGCTCGGTCATCAGCTTGTCGATGTGGTCGGTCACCCACTTGCGTGCCTCCGGGTTGCCGAGGTCGAGGAGCTTCTGCCCGCCGTCCGTGCCGAGCAGCCACTCGGGATGAGTGTCGTAGAGCCACGAGCCCGGCGTGACGCGTTCCGGCTCGAACCAGACCAGCGTCTTGATGCCACGCTGACGCGCATAGTCGCTCACCGCGCGCAGGCCGCCGGGGAACCGCGTCTTATCGACCTCCCACGTCCCGACGCTAGTCCAGTCGCCCTTGTTCGGATACCACCCGGCGTCCATCCACCAATAGTCGAGCTTGATCCCCTCCTCGGCGTAGCGGTCGAGGAAGAGGATCTCGTCCTTCTCGTTGCAGAGCAGGCCGGGGAAATGGTTGCCGCTGACCGCCGGCATCTGAGGCTGAGGGAGCTTGCCGCCGAACCGCGGGAGGTTGTGCGCGACCATCCAGCGCCGCCAGATGTTCTGCGAGCGGACGCGGTCGCCCTGCCAGAACTGCAGGACGACGAGCGGCGTCCGGACCTCCTCGCCGGGATGGAGCACGAGCTTCGTCAACTCCTGGCCGGCCTCGATCCGAAGGCCAAGCGCCTCGTCCCGTGCGAACTCGGCCGCCCACTGGCCGGGCCACCCGACGACGGCGATCATGCCCTGGTTCTCCCACTCCAGGTTGAAGTAGGGGAAGACGACCCCGAGCGGGCGTCCGCCCGGCGGCGCGAAGCGGATGCTCTCCTTCGGCTTAATCACAGTCTCGAGCGGCTCGAAGTCGCGCGGAGTGACTGTCGTCCCGGCGTGATGGTGGAGGATGAACTCGCCCTGGCCGCTGCTTTCCACGCGCAGGTCGATCGCCTGGATGTCGGAGATGATCGGCGTATCTGCCGTGCCGGTGTTCTTGAGATAGACCGTCCACTCCACGGTCGGGAAGTCGGTGTACTCGATGCCGACGCACCTGACCTGCAGGCCCTTCGGCTCGGCGTAGGTCAGAGTGTGCTGGATGCGGTTGGCATCGAGCTTCTTCGACGCGCGCTCGCACTTCCAGGCCTTCGGGTCGAAGGGCTTGCCGTCGTAGATGAACGAGAACGGCACATCCGCCTTCCCGCCGAAGTTCGCCGCCGCCCACTGGTGAGCGGTCTGCATCTCGGCCCTAGTGGGCTCGATCGCATACGATGTCTGCGCAATCATCATGAGTATGGCAACTCCAGCGATCGTTTGAGCAATCTGCACAGCTCCATCTCCAGTCTGCGGTCGGAAACTAGATGCTTCGGGAGCAGAGTCCACTCTGGTGGATGGCGCTACCGAAGCCCCTCGTATCTAGTCCGATGCTTCGGCAGCGCCACCAGGTTCTGCTACCGAAACATCTGGGTTGTGCTGTCTCACGCCGCCTTCATTCCCATCGCGAAGAGCGCCATGCCGACCGACACCAGCGCCATCGCCCCGTACTGGATCGGCGAGACTCCTTGGCGGAAGATGAGCAGGAGCGCGATCTGGGCGCAGAGGAATCCGCCGCCCGTGCCCAGTCCGAGGGCGAGTGCCGGGTTCATCGACTTGTAGAGCAGCATCAGAAACCAGATGCTCGAGGCCCCGAACACGTTGCCCGCGATGAAGCCGAAGAGCCAGCGCCCGGGCGTCAGACTCCCGTATTTGAACAGGACCTGCGCTGCCGCCTGCATCAACCAGAATGCCACCATCCACACGATGCTCACTGTGCCTCTCCATCCGCGAATCGGGGATATGACCGTCCAGTCCTGAGTGCGCTCTCTGGAGCGTGTATCGAAGGACGGTTAGGTCCAGCCGACGGGTGTCCTGCAAGACCGCCCTTCGATACGATGCTATGCATCACTCAGGGCTGGACGGTGCTGGTGCCCGCTACAGCTTCTTGTATACAATCATCGCCGAGTCCGGCTGATTCGGCAGCGACACGAGCAGGCCGGTCTCCACGAGGTCCTTGCCGGTGTAGACCTCGCCGGAGATGCTGTACCGCGCCTCGGGATCAAGGCCTCGGAACCTGAACCGCGCCGACTCGTAGATGCTGTTCGGCCGGCGGAAGACCTGCACGACACCCTCGCCGAGGTCCGGGCGGTCGAACTGCCAGGCCATCCAGACGTCGTTCTCCGGGCTGAACGGCGTCAGCGGGTAGTAGTCCCCGCAGTAGTACGGCGAGATGCTCTTCCACTCGCCGATGAGGCGGCGCGCCGCATCCCAGTCAGAGTCGCGCTTGCGCATGTCGTAGCAGGCGTTGATATACGGGCAGATGTTGCTCCGGAAGCTGTACGGCTCGAACTGGTTCACGCCCGTGCCGTATGCGGGAATCCACGAGGCGATGCCGTAGGTGTGGTTCTGCTGGCTCGTCGGCTCGAGCAGCCAGTCGCTCCTGAGGAGCGGCACTGCCCGCCGGAGAGTCTCGATGTCGTTCCTCCGTCCGCCGGACGCGCAGGTATCAATCAGCATGTCCGGGTGACGCCGCCGAAGCTCGTCCCAATAGGCGAGGTAGCCCGTGACGTGATGGTTCTCGGTGATCCCCTGCCGGTCTTCGGCGTCGTTCTCGCGCCAGTTGGGGAGCGGATCCATGTTGAAGTCCTGGCGGTAGAGGTCTATGCCCTGCGAGACGAGCAGGCCGTCAACGTGCTCCGTGAGCCACTTCCTCGCATCGGGGTTGCCGAGGTCGAGCAGCTTCTGCTCCCCGTCCCTGCCTAGCAGCCACTCCGGATGCGTGTCATAGAGCCACGTGTCCGGCGTGACGCGCTCCGGCTCGAACCAGACGATGCTCTTGACGCCCTTCGCGTGTGCGTGATCGGTGATCGCCCGCAGACCGCCGGGGAAGCGCTTCGTGTCAACTTCCCACGTGCCGGTGTGCGGCCAGCCGGTTTTGTTGATGTACCATCCGGCGTCCATCCACCAGTAGTCGAGCGGGAGCTTCTCCTCGAGATAGCGGTCCACGAAAAACTTCTGGCTCTCACCGTCGGCATGGATCATCTCGCCGAACTGGTGCGAACTGCATCCCGCCATGTGCGGCGCGGGGTACCTGCCGCCGGGGTGGGGCGTATTGTGCGCCATCATCCACTGCCGCCAGACGTTCTGCGAGCGGACGCGATCACCTTGCCAGAACTGCAGGACGACGAGCGGCGACCTGATCTCCTCGCCGGGTATGAGCTTCAGATGCGTCAGTTCCTGACCGCCAACGACATGCAGGCCGTTCGTCTGATCGCGCGTGAACTCCGACGCCCACTGCCCCGGCCACCCGAGGACGGCGATGACCCCCTCGCCGGGCCACTCGATGTTGAAGTAGGGCAGATCGCTGTTCGTCGGACGCCCGCCATTGGTGGTGATCCGCTTTGATGCGCCGGGAGCGAGCACATCCCACAATGGCTGATAGTCGGTCGGGCAGTACGGGCTGCCGGTGTTGTGGTTGAGCGCGAATTCGCCCTCCGCGTTGCGCTCGAAGGTGACGTCGAGCGCCTGGATCTTCTCCAGGATCGGCGTATCGGCGGAACCTGTGTTCCTGAAGTAGACGGTCCACTCCAGAGTCGGGAAATCCTTGTACTCGACGGCGACGAATCGGACCTGCAACTTCGTCGCCGGATCGGTCCAGATGATCGTCCGCTGCTCCCGGTTGGAGTCGAGCTTCTTCGAGCTTCTCTCCATCTTCCAGGTCTCGAGCAGTTCGGAGGACGACTGGCCGCCGTATACGAACGAGAACGGCGGATCGGTGGAGTATGTCCGCGCCATGTCCGTGATGATCGGCAGTTCGCCGAGCCACACCGTCTCGCCGTTCGCCAGCAGGACCTTCGCATCGGCCCAGTCGGACTGATCGCACGAGATTCCGTCGCCCGCGTCGCCGACCTCCAGCACGAACTCGGTCGCGCCGCCGAGATCGACCGAAACCGGCACCCCGGGCATCCCCTCGCGCATCACGCCGGAGTTGAACTTCTCCCCGCCGCCGACCTTGACCGCGAAGACAACGCTGCCTCGACCGCCGGAGGTCTGCTCGTTGCTGTCCACGCCGACGACGGCGCTGAACGACTTGCTCGGTCCCGGCAGCCGCACGATCACCTTGCTCACCGCGTGGCAGTAGAGCCCGCGAGTGTACTGCTTCCCCGCGATCACCATCGGCTTCTCGTGGCGGCCGTTTCTCTGCACGGGATCGTTGTTGGCCAATACAATCAGTCCCGGCTTCGCGGGCGGCGTTTCCACCTTCCCCTCGAACCGGGCAGCGGCCCACATCCGCGCCTCGGACATCTCATTCGCAGTCGGAATCGCTGCATCCAGCGACGTTGCCATCATCAGCACCACCAATCCTGTTAGTATGCGGTATGTCATCATGTCAGTGTTCACGATCCCTCCAGGCTCTGTTATACACTCCCTGCTGGGGTTTGACAAGCACACGTAGTAGGGGTTTTCCGGGTGGCAACCCGAGCGCCACGTAGGAGGAGTCTTGCGATCCCTTGGGATCGCTTACTCCGACGGTGGGATTAGCCTCGTCATTCACCGACGCAGAATCCCTCCTACGGCCTGTGCTTGACCACGCCATGCTCCGCAACGTATCATGGACCAATCATGTCGTCACTAGTACCGTCCACCATATCCCTTCTGATCAAGCCCGCCGGCCCGGACTGCAACCTCCGGTGCACGTACTGTTTCTACCGGCAGAAGTCGGGCATGTTCCCGGAAGCCAAGGTCCACCGCATGACCGACGAGACTCTCGATCTAACCATCTCGCAGGCGATGGACGCCGGGCGCTCGCTTGCGATGTTCTCGTGGCAGGGCGGCGAGCCGACGCTCATGGGCCTCGACTTCTTCAGGCGGGCCGCCCAACTTCAGGGCGAGTATCTGCATGAAGGTCAGATCGTCTCGAACGCGCTGCAGACCAACGGCACGCTGATAGACCGCAAGTGGGCCGAGTTCCTAAAAGAGTACAACTTCCTGGTCGGCCTGAGCCTCGACGGCCCGTCCGGCATCCACGACCACTACCGCCGCGACGAGAACAAGTCGCCGACCCACGCCCGCATCCTGCGCAACCTCGAGATGATGCTCGATGTCGGCGTCGAGGTGAACATCCTCACGCTGCTGAACGAGAAGAACGTCAAGGAGCCCGACCGCGTCTACGAGTTCCTGCTCAAGACCGGGGTGAAGTACTTCCAGTTCGTGCCCTGCGTCGAGCCGGGGCCGGGCGGCAAGCCCGCGTTCTTCTCGATCACGCCCGAGGAGTACGGCGACTTCCTCTGCCGGCTGTTCGACCTCTGGCTCGATAGCTCGATGGACATCTCGATCCGCGACTTCGACGACCTGATGATGCTCTTCCAGGGCCAACGGCCGAACACATGCATCTGGGGCCCGAGGTGCGGAATGTACGTCGTCGTCGAGCACACCGGCGACGTCTTCCCGTGTGACTTCTTCGTGCTGCCGAAGTGGAAGCTCGGCAACGTCCACGAGACGACCCTCGAGGAGGCGTTCCGTTCCGACAAGATCCGGGAGTTCGGCGATGAGAAGCAGAGGTATTCCCAGGAGTGCCGGGATTGCGAGTGGGTCGGATGGTGCCACGGCGGGTGCCTCAAGCACCGCCTGCTCATCGGATGCGCCTCGCCCGAACAGACCTACTTCTGCAAGTCGTACAAGCAGCTATTCGGGCATGCGCGCAGCACCCTCGACGAGATTCGCTCCCAATCTGCCGCCGATCAGCCAGCCTGACAACAAACAGCCGGGGAGCCGCGTCTAAACTACTGCGGGACAGGACCCGCCGACAGCACAAGGAGGTACGCTTCATGATCCCTGCCGTAGTCCGGCGCTTCGCCCGCGCTCACGCAGCCGCGTTGGCGATCGGGCTCCTCTTCGCCGCTGCCTTCCTGGTCTTTTCCGGCGATCCCGCTCACGGTGCGGATGAGCGAGCCGCCCTCAGGCCCTACTCGCCTTTCGAGGAGCCCGTTCCGAACCTCCCGTCCGAGGCTCTCGGCGACAGAAGGCTCGACCGCAGGATTAGAGTCGCCAGCGCAACACTTCCACTCGGCGACCTGCTCGCGCGCATCTCGGACGCTGTCGGCGTCAGGCTCGATGTGGAGCCGAAAATCGGCGTGGAGACGCCTGCGGTCTTCTTCCGATCCCGCCCGATCCGAGACGTGATGAGCGAGCTGTCCAGGGTGTACGGGTATTCCTGGCGGGCGGTCCCCCATTCGGGAGGCCCTCGATACGAGTTCATGGAGTCCGCCGACCGCGCCCGCACCCGAAGCGTCCGCCTCCGCGATGACAAGCGCCGCGCCGACGAGATGCTGCTCGATTTCCTCCGCAAGTACCTGTCGTCTTCTCCCGAGGATGAGAGGATCAAGAATCTCGCCTGGACAAACAGCGCCGCGTATCAGTCGCTGTTCGGCCCGAACAGCGCAGCCGCCCGAAACCTGCTCTCCGCCCTCGGCGAGGAGCGACTTGCCGGCGCATTCGGCGGAGGACCTCCCGCCGCCGTCGCCTTCTCGAATCTCCCGGCAGATGCGCAGACCGCCGCGTGCGAGTGGGTCAACGCCATGAGGCAGGGCGGCATGAGATGGCGGTCGGAATCGTCGCCCGCGCCGCCTGCCCCCGTGGACCCTTCCGGTATGATGTCCAGTACGCTGTACGTTAGTGGCAACGAGGTCAGCGACATCGGAGTGTCGCGTCTCACTATCAGCGTCGCACCGCCGAACGGAGACCCGGTCACCATGCAGTGGCCGTCCCGGCAGATGCGCTACGACGACCTCGCCGCCGTTGCGGGCTGGGTGCATGAATCCGCCGTGCCGCCGTCCGTCCACTCGGAACTATCGATCAGTCCCAGGATCCCCGCGACGCGCCTCTGGCTGAACGCGGGCGACATCATCGAAGCGATCGCCGAGCAGTCAGGAATGGATGTGATCGCCGACGCCGTCGAACGCGACCGTCAGTATCCCCTGGTGTCCGGGGTGCCGCTCGGAAAGCTCGTCGAGCAGCTCTCGCGGGACGAAGACTACGCGGTGCAGGCGGACGAATCCACCCTGCGATTCCGCCTTGCGCGGTGGTATGCGAGGCCGATGATCACTCCTCCGCCGGCCGATCTGGTCGAGCGTTGCTGGCGCGACATCGAGCGGGACGGGCGAATCGGACTGGCCAATCTGCTCGAGCTTTCGCGGCTTCCCTCGGACCAGGCGGCTTGGCCCGGATTCCGGAATATGCCCGGGGCGAGCGCGGCCTTCCAGCAACCGACCGCCGCGCTCAGGCTCTGGGCCGCGCTGAAAGAGACTCCGATGCCCGAAGGCGGATTCCGGGTGTCCGATCTGAACAGCGGCGCAGCTGGGGATTATCAGCAGTGGATAGACTCCCTGCCGCGCGACACGGTCACGCCCGAGCAGGCCTCGAGCGCCTCGATCGTTATCGCAATGCGTCAGGGTGCCGGCCCCTTCGGGCAGGGGAGAGGCGGGGGCAGTGCCGAGTACCCGGAGATCAGCATCTCCGCAGGCGGAACGAGGCTGGTCTCCCACCCGGTGCGCCTCTCCCAGGGGCTGAACGACGACGACCGCCTGGCGCTCATGGAAGCCCGTCGGGCGGAGCGCGAGGCGGTCGTCGTCAAGCTTATGAGGTAGCATGTACCATGGAGATGCTGCCGGAGCCGACTGCTCTCCGGCAGCATGCTCGACTTGCTGCGTCCAGGACTCCCGTCCCTACTGCGGCGGCTGGCCCGCCTCCATGCGGAGTTCCTTCATCACCGCTATGGCGTCCTCTTGGAGCATCTGCATCATCTCGGGTGGGATGTTCTTCTGAAAGTTCATCTGAACACGCATCATCGCCCGCCGATCCTCGGGCGGCATGCTCATGAAGCCCTTCATCTGCTGTTCCTGGATCTGGTTCATCATCTCGGGCCCCATCTTCATCATTGCCTTGGTCGCTTCCAGCATGAAGCTCGGGTCCATCTGCTGCATCATCACCATGCCCGCCGCAAGCGCCTGCTCCCGCTCCTCCGGGGTCATCTTCATGAACATTTCCATTGACTCCTTCTGGAGTTGGCTGTACTTCTCGATCGTCGAGTCCGCCTTTTCCTTCGCGCGCTTCGCGGCCCTGTCGTTCGTAACGACGTAGAACGCGACCATCCCCATGTCCTTGCGCAGCGATGTCGGGATCGCATCCACCGCCCGCCTGTTCGAGGCGTGAACCAACTGCTCGCGGGTAGAGGTCTTCTCGATAATCATCTCCGGGAAACGGAGGCCCTCCATCAGGCGCAGGGTTGCGGCCAGAGTGTCAGGGTTCTTCAACAGCGTGCTGTCAGCCGGGATGTATATCCTCCGCCACTCCAGTTCGCCTGCCTTGCAGATGACGCTGAGCGCCTCCTCGACGGAAACGTCGCTCACGGATGCGGTGATCTTCACGTCGGCGGTCTTTTCCATCAGGATTCTCGCGCCGGACTGCTTCACGACTTGGTCGGTCGCGGCGCTGGCCTTCTCATCGTTGACGGAGAAACCGACGAGCGCCGGCTTTTCGGGGGCGGCCGTCGTCGAGGAGTTCGCATCCCCGGCGAGCGCCGGCATCGCGGATATGGCTGCGATCAGTATTAGAGCGAGGTACTTCATGATTGCTGCCTCCTTGTGGGAAATCGTTCTCTTGATATAGACTCCGCGCACAAGCAGAAGGTTGCACGGCCACGCGCATTCCTCCTTCCGGAATCAGCAGTGCGCACGCCTTGCATGCAAACGCGCATTTCCGATAGAATGAGGCCGGAGGATGCATGATGGCGCTGGCAAACCTTTACGTTCAGTTCAAGCAGGACCCCGAGGCCGAGAGCCTCTCGAAACAGCTCAGGGAACTCGGCTATCACGTCGCTGATGTGCGGATCGAGCGGGTCATCCGCCTCGAAGGGGATATGGACATCGACAGTCTGCTTCCCCTCCTAGTGAACCCGATTTACCAGACCGGTTCCCGCAAGTCCGCGCTCGACCCATCCGACGGCCCGATCGTCGAGATCGGATACCAGCGCGCGGTGACCGACCCCGAGACCCCCTCGATCTTCGACGGCGCGAACGCTCTCCGCGTCGAAGGCCTCGAATGGGCGCGGCTCAGTCAGCGCTACCAGTTCATCGGCGCGTCACCCGACGAGGCGAAGCGCATTACGAAAGAGAACCTTTTCAATCCCATCGTCCAGACCCTAATCGAGAGCGAGCATCCCTGGGACTCCCTCCGCCCGCACGGCACGCCCGATCCGGTGAAGCGGGTTTCGCTCGCCGGCCTCTCCGACGATCAACTGATGAAGCTGAGCGCCGACGGCTCCTGGTACGCCCCGCTCAGCCAGATGAAGGCGCTCCAGGCATACGAGCAGAAGATCGGCCGCCCGCTCACCGACGCCGAAATCGAGATCACCGTCCAGAGCTGGTCGGATCACTGCTATCACACGACGTGGCGCAGTCTGAAGCTCCTGGAGAAACTCCAGGCGGCGACGGCGAAGATCAATCACCCGGCGGTCGTGTCGGTCTTCAAGGACAACGCCGGCGGGATGAAGTTCTACGACGGCGAGGTCATCCTGATCAAGGGCGAGACTCACAACTTTCCCTCCTCGATCGCCACATTTGGGGGAGTCGCCACCAAGCACGGCGGCGTCATCCGCGACGCGATCGGCTTCGGGTGCGGCGGATACCCCATTGGCGGCTCGACGATCATGGGCACGATGGACCCGCGCATCCCGGCGAGTGACGTTCCCGGCGGGGCGCTCCATCCGCGCGTGATCCTGCTCGAATCGATCCGCGCGACCGGCGCCTACTGCAACCCGATGGGCATCCCGATGATGCACCCGATCTACCGCATGCATCCCGGCTACCCGAAGTGCCTGGCGCTCGGGCATACTCTCGGCATCATCCCCGAGAAGTACGCGCTCAAGGACGACCCGCGTCCCGGCGATAAGCTCGTGCTCTTCGGAGGCCGCACGGGACGAGACGGAATCCACGGCGCGACTGCCTCCTCAGCCGAGATGACCGGCGAGACGATCCACAAGGAAGCCGCCGCAGTGCAGATCGGCCACCCGATTACCGAGCGGAAGTTCATGACCGCCGTCCCCGAGCTTCGCGATGCCGATTGCCTCCGCTCGCTGACCGACCTCGGTGCGGGGGGAATCTCCTGCGCGGCCGGTGAGATGGGCTCGAAGTGCGGCGTACGGCTCGACCTCGCGACGGTTCCGCTGAAGGACGAGAGCCTTGCGCCTTGGGAGATCCTCCTCTCAGAGTCGCAGGAGCGGATGGCCGCCGCCATCCCGCCCGAGAAGCTCGAACAGGCGCTGGAGATCCTGCGGCGATACAGCATCGAATACGCGGTCATCGGCGAGTTCACCGATACGCACAAGCTCACGGCGGTCCACGGCGACCAGCTCGTCGCCGACATTGACATGTACTTCCTCTGGCGGGAATGCCCGATCGACCCGATCGAGATCAAACGTCCTATCCGTCCCATCAGTCCCATCCGTCACATTGGTCCGCAGACCAGTGTTGAGTGGCGAGAGGCCGTCGAGAATGTGCTCTCTCACTTCCACTGCTGCGATCAGTCCCGTGCGGGAACTCGGTTCGACTCGACGGTCCAGGGGCGCACGGTCATCGGCCCGTACGGCGGGAAGAACGGCCGGATGCCGACCAACGTTTTTCTGAGCGCACCGCTCCGAGGGAAGCCCTACGGAGTCGCCACCACGCTTGCGTTCAATCCGTTCTACGCGGAGATAGATCCCGCGGGGATGGCCCGGCTCTCGACGGTCGAAGCCATCGCGAAGGCGGTCGCGGTCGGAGTCAGCCTCGACGACATCGCCCTGTGCGACAACTTCTACACGCCGAAGATCCGCCCGGAGACCGCCTGGGAGCTGAAGGAGATGGTCGAGACGATCGCCGATCTCTCGATGATCTTCGGCACGCCGTTCATCTCGGGCAAGGATTCCAGCTCCGGCACATTCAAGTCGGACACCGGCGAGCTGATCGACGTGCCGAACACGCTCGTCGTTTCGACGCTCTGCCGGATGCCGGATGTGCGCAAGGCGGTCACCAAGGAGTTCAAGCAGGCGGGGAACCGGCTGATCGTCCTCGGGAAGCTCGACCCGGAGCGGCTCGGCGGCTCGGTCTACCTCGATGCTTACGGCGAGCGCGGCGACAAGCTCTCCGACTGGGGACAGGAGTGGGCGAAGGACCTCGTCGTACTCTACAAGAAGCTGCATCAGATCTACTGGAACGACAACCCGATCCGTTCCGCATCGGCGATTGCAGAGGGTGGGGTGCTCCTCCGCCTGTTCGAGGCCTCGATGGGCGGAGGATTGGGCGTCGAGGTCGAGAGCAAGGCGGCCGGGATGCTCTTCACCGAGGCGGTCGGGGCGCTCCTGCTCGAATTAGACGCATCCGCCGATCCGTTCCAACTCTTCGGCGGTCTGCCGTGGATCGAGATCGGGCGCGTGACCGAATCGCCCGACTTGGCGATCACCGATGGAGGCCGAGAGGTCTTCCGTGAACCGATCGCCGATCTCATCAAGGTCTGGGAGAAGCCCTTCGCGGAGGTAGTAGGGTGAACGAAATTCGAAGCACGAAGTCCGAAATTCGAAATGGGAAACCGGTCGTTGCCGTCTTGTACGGGCCGGGCATCAACTGCCACGAGGAAGCGGCGTTCGCGGTCGAGGCCGCCGGCCTCGATGCGAAGATCGTCAACCTCGAGACCGTTCTCCAGGCCGAGGACAAGCTTACCGACTACCAGGCGATGATTGTGCCCGGCGGATTCTCGTGGGGCGACCACCTCGGCGCGGGCCGCGTCTTCGGAGTGCATCTCACTGCGCGCCTGACCGACCAGCTCAACGAACTCGTCGAAACCGGCAAGCCGATCCTCGGGATATGCAACGGATTCCAGATCATCGTCGAGGCCGGGCTGCTTCCCGACCGGACCGTCGGCCATCGGACCGCCGCATTGCTGCAGAACCGATCCGCGCGTTTCGAGAGCCGCTGGGTCGAACTCGTCGTCACCGACGCCGACAGCATCTGGACGAAGGGCCTCGAGGGGCGAATCCTCCGCATGCCGGTCGCGCATGGTGAGGGTCGATTGTTCCGCGACGATGGCAAGTCGTTCCGCGCGGCGCTCTGTTACGCGAAGGAGGGCAAGCCGACCGAGGAGTACCCGGCGAACCCCGGCGGCACTCCCGGCGGGATCACCGGCATCTGCGACTCCACCGGCCTGATCTTCGGCATGATGCCGCATCCCGAGCGCGCCTCCCTCGACTGGCACGGCTCCTGCGACGGCATGGAGCTCTTCAAGAACCTGGCGAGGTACTTGAATCGCTGAGGCGCTGAAATACTCAAAGAGAGCTCTTCCCAGCGCTTCATCCCTTCAGCGTATCAGCGATTCAGAGAACCTTCCGGCATGCGTACCACGGCTTGATGTCGCGGTGAAAGTAGCTTCCGATCGCCGACGCCTTCATCAGGCTCTTGTACCTGGCCTCGGGGACGCCTGAGTATTGGTAGACGCCACCGCTTCCGAACTCGATCTCCAGCACCTTCGCCTTCGCATCGTATCCCACCGAGATTATACTAGTCGAACGAACCGCCTTGCGCTCCAAGACTGCCTCCCTGCCGATCAATTCCAGCGCATAGTAACCGTATTCGCAGTTCCCTCGCAAGCCGGCCCATTGACATAATCCCGTGCGCTCACTATCCTGTCCACAAACCAACCTCCCGGAGGTCAATCATGTCTCAACATGCTATTCTGATCCTCATGATCCTGCTCATCGCCGTCATCCCCGCGAGCGCCGAGACGCCGCCGGTAGGAGAGAAGGGCGCGTACTCCGTCACCAGGTTCGGGGCGAAGGGTGACGGAACGACCGACGACACATCAGCGGTCCAGAAGGCGCTCGACGCCGCATCGAAGGACGGCGGCGGGATCGTCTTCGTCCCGACCGGAAACTACTTGATCAAGACGCACCTCAGCATCCCCGAGCACGTCACGCTCCAGGGCGTCTTCACCGCTCCTCCCACAGGCGCGCAGATGAAGGGCAGCACGCTGCTCGCGGTCGAGGGCAAGGGCAACCCGGACGGCACGCCGTTCATCTTCCTGCACACGAACTCGACGCTCAAGGGGCTGACCATCTTCTACCCGGAGCAGGACAAGGCGAAGATCGTGCCGTATCCCTGGTGCATCCGAGGCCAGGGCGACGACTGCGCGGTAAGGGAATGCCTGCTCGTGAACCCCTGGATGGCGATAGACTTCGGCACCCATCCCTGCGGGCGGCACTTCATCCGCGAGGTCTGGGCTCATCCGCTCCACAAGGGCATCTTCGTCGATCAGTGCTACGACATCGGGCGCATCGAGGACGTCCACCTCTGGCCGTTCTGGAAGGCCGACTCGGAGATGCAGGCGTTCCTCGAAAGGCAGGCGACCGCGTTCATCTTCGGGCGCACCGACTGGGAGTACGTGAACAACTGCTTCGCCATCTGGTACAAGGTCGGCTTCCAGTTCGGCGACTTCGGACACGGCCCGGGGAACGTGATCATCAACACCGCCGGCGCGGACATCGGCCCGACCGCCGTTCTGGTCGAGAACACCCAGGGCCACGCGGGTGTCGTGTTCACCAACTGCCAGTTCATGGCCGGCATCGAGGTCAAGGAGACGAACACCGGTCCTGTGAAGTTCTCGAACTGCGGATTCTGGGCGATCCCGACCACGACCACTCAGGCGGACATCAGGGGCAGCGGCCACGTCTTCTTCAACCAGTGCCACTTCGCCTCGTGGGACCAGGCGGGGAAGGGGAGCCCGGCGATCATGGCTAACGGGAACGGCCTGACGGTGAACGGCTGCGACTTCATGGAGGCGAAGAAGCACATCGTCCTCGGCACGGAGTCGAAGGCGACGGTCATCATGGGCAGCCGCTTCCGAGGCGGGATGAACATCGAGAACAACTCCAAGGGCAAGGTCGAGATGGGGCTGAATGTGGAGGAGTAGCCCGGGACGGGAGCGACTTGGGTTCGGATGCCGGGTCTGTCGTGACCTCGGCGGCGATTCGGCAACAGGATAGGTAGCAGGAAACGTAGTATTGGATCGGTAGAGTGTCGAAACTGGGGTTGCAGTCACTCCATCCTTTCATGCCGGAGGTACACCATGCCCGCACAATCTGCCGACAAGCGCGCATACGCACTCGACGCCCTTCGAGGGTTTGCGATACTTACCATGGTGCTGTCCGGGGTCATCCCGTTCGGCGTCCTGCCGAGGTGGATGTACCACGCACAGGTACCCCCGCCCGACCACGTCTTCAACCCGAACCTGCCCGGAATAACGTGGGTAGACCTGGTGTTCCCCTTCTTTCTGTTCGCAATGGGCGCGGCGATCCCGCTCGCGCTCTCCCGGCGCGTCGAGAAGGGCGAGTCGCTCTGGGGTGTGATCAAGCAGGTCCTCGTTAGGGGCGCGCTGCTGATGGGGTTCGCTGTCTACATCGAGCACGTCCGTCCCTATACCTTGAACCCGAATCCTACGGCGCGGACCTGGCTGCTGGCACTGCTGGGATTCGCTCTGCTCTTTCCTGTGCTGACGCGGCTGCCGAGTGGGTGGAAGTGGTGGGCCCGCTGGGGTATAAGGCTCGCGGGTTGGGGCGGAGCCATCGCGCTTATGTGGCTAATCCGCTACCCTGATGGGACCGGCTTCTCGCTCGAGCGGAGCGACATAATCATCCGAGTCCTGGCAGTAGTTGCGGTGTTCGGTTCGTTCGTCTGGCTAGCGACGAGGAAGAACCTTCCACTGCGTCTCGGCGTGATGGGTGTTTTGGTCGCCTTCAGGCTCTCGGCGGGCGTGGACGGCTCATGGACCGGCTGGTACAACGCCTCGCCGCTCCCCTGGGCCTTCGCTTGGAGTTTCCTCAAGTACCTGTTGATCGTCATCCCCGGGACGGTTGCCGGCGACATGATTTTGCAGTGGATGGCATCCCCGGAGAGGAAGAAAGACAAGCCCTGGACGACGGTCCGGCTGATCGGCATCGTCGGGCTGATGCTGGGTCTGCTCGCGACGACTGTCGTCGGCCTGTTTGCGCGTCTGACGTGGCAGACGGTGTCCGCCGACGCCGTCATGTGCGTGCTCGGATTCGCGTTGCTTCGGAAGCCCAACAACTCGACTGAGACGCTGATGAGAGACCTCTTCGGATGGGGCGTCTACTGGCTCGTTCTCGGGCTGGTTCTTGAGCCGTACGAGGGAGGCATCAAGAAGGACAGCGCGACGATGAGCTACTACTTCGTCACGAGTGGGCTGGCGGTCTTTCTGCTGATCGGCTTCACCGTCATCACGGACGCCTTCCGAAGGAGGCGGGCGCTCCAACTCCTGATAGACAACGGCCAGAACCCGATGATCGCCTATGCGGGCGAGGGTAACTTCATCCTCTCGGTCTTCGCGCTCACGGGCCTCGCCAAGTGGCTCACGGGCATCCTGAACACCCCGTGGCTCGGCGCTGTCTACGGTGTGCTGCTGACGATCGTGCTGGCGATCGTCGTGAGCGTGTTTACCCGGCTGAAGGTGTTCTGGCGGACCTAGATGGGAGAGCACGGGTGCGGGAGACCGATGCTCCCACCTCTCTCGCTTATCGAACGAGGAGCATTACATTGAAGAAGATTACATTCCTGGTGGCGGCGGCAGCCGTCATAGTATTGATGCTTGCCTACACATCAGGGGGGCGGCTGTACCGCAAGATCACTGCGGCAAGAGCCGGTGCGGAGACGAATGCGCAGCGCATGATGGCAGGCGTAACTCCTGACAACTCGGCCCGCGTCGAGAAGTTCTGGGCGCGCGCTCAGAAGGAATACTACAAGTCGCCGGAGGAGTTGAAGGCACAGAACGCGCGAGAACTCAGGAAGGGCGAGCTCTACGCCACTCTGCTCCGCGGTAATCCGAGGATCAAAGCCGTTGCGCTTACATTCGACGACGGACCGCACCCTGAGTATACACCGAAGCTGCTCGCCATTCTCAAGAAGTACAAGGTCAGGGCGACGTTCTTCGTCATCGGGAAGATGGTGGAGCAGTATCCGGATATGGTGCGCGCGGAAGATGCCGACGGCAACCTTGTGGCCAACCACACTTACCATCACGTCAACCTGAATCGCGTTCCTCTGGACGAGATTGCACTGGAGTGGAAGGCCTGCAACGCCGCAGTGAAGTCGGTGATCCGGAAGGATATGAAGTACTGCAGACCCCCGGGCGGCGACTATGACTCCGACGTGATCACGGCCGCCGCGGACGCGGGTCTGATCACGGTGCTGTGGACCGATGACCCTGGCGACTACGCAAGCCCTGGAGAGAAGTTGATCGATCAGCGAGTATTGAATCGAGTCAGCGATGGCGGCATAATACTGCTCCACGACGGTGTGCAGCAGACGGTGGACGTTCTGCCCCAGATCATCGAGTCGCTTCAGGAGCGGGGTTTCAAGTTCCAGACCGCGGACGAGATGTACGAGGGTCTGCATTCCCCGCGGGGCTACTGAGTCAGCGCGAGCTTGGGGCCACTGGGAGTCTGATTTCGGCCCGGCCGCAGTTCGTGGAAGGGATGAAGACCCGGATCGGTCTCAACGTCCAAGAGCAGCTATCCGGTAGGTCGCGGTCGCGGTCTGGTCGGTGACGTGCTTCCCTCTGGTCGTCCATGCGCGTATCATGAAGAATGTCTGCTTGCGGTCCTTCATCGGCCACGGCGCTTCGATCGTGCTTCTGCTCTGGGAAAGATCGGCGGTTAGTTGGGCGGGACTGATAACCCTCAGATCTCCGTCTGAGCACAGGAGCCCACTGGCTACGGATCCCTGCCAGTCGTACTCGGCGATGACGCGGTCGGACTCATCCGCTCTTCCGGCGTGAATAGAAAGGTGATAGCCGGTAGTCGCGGCGGCCGTGCCGCGAGTCGCGACCTCTACAGTCATCCTGTCACCGTTTCTTCCCAGCGACACGCGCGAGATGTCGCCGTGCTTGTACTCAGTGTTCGATACGAGGTCCGACTGCGGATCCACGATGACCGTCGTGCTTGGTACGACTGACCCGTTCTCCCAGGTCAGGATCGGCACGACTCCGAACAACTCATTGGTCCGGGCAAACGATCTCAGCAGAGGGTCTATCGTTCCCGCCTGGGTCCGGTACATCCCCGTCGCCTTGTGCTTGAGCGCGGTCTGTTCCGCGGAGAGAGGAAGTTCACGCCAGTCCGTCTGACCGTCCAGCGTCAGGGAGAACGGCGGCTCCAGAGGCGATCCGGGACGAAATCCCCGCGGCGTCGGCCAAGAGTCTCTGTGAATGAGATAAGTGTAGAGCCTGACGTGTTTGGCGAATGTGTCGCCTCTGGCCGACAATTCCTCCAAGGCATAGCGCACGAGCGCGTATGTTGGCCAATGGTCGGGGTGAACGTCGTTGGGATGCAGAGTGAATACGGCGTTCGGTTTCTCTCTGAGCAGGACGGTCTCCACGTCTCGAAGAGCGGACTGACCGCAGTAGACGGTGTTCTTCGTCATTGAGTCGGGATACGGCGACTGAGTGCTCCGGGTGCGAACGGACCGGATCGGATTCTGCGGCTGCCAGTGAGCAGGAAGCCACATATCGCTCAGGTAGAAGTTGGGGTATCCCAGGAATGTCACGTCGTCGGGGCTCAGGCCCAGGCAGCTCAGCGCCCGCAGGCTTTCCTCCTTACGCATCTCCCCGAGGCGAACGAAAGCGGCCTTGCTGAACCTGACGGTCTCCTCGAACAACACCACGTCAATCTCGGGGTACTCCCCGTTGGTCATCAGGACGACCTTCACACTCGATCCGGCCTGCACCGCCTGCTGGATCAAACCTCCGCACCCGAGCGTCTCGTCATCGGGGTGCGGGGCGAACACGAGCATCTTCTCTCCCGCCTGCGGTCTTGCCATGGCGTTGTAATGGGTGTATGTTCGCAAGTTGAGCCGATGGAGCGCACGACGGATTGTGTGGCTCCGGCCGAATACGGCGATGGCGAGCAGGACTGCGAGTCCGCCGATGAACAGCGTCTTACGCGCGGCGACCGCTCTGGTGAACCCTGACCATGATGAGCCATTCGCCTTGGGTGTCATTGGTTCGCCCCTTGACCTTGAATCCGTGTTTCTCGTAAACGTGTATGGCCGCGGGATTGTCGGGCCGCACCTCGAGCCTCACCAGAGCGGCTCCTCGAGACTCAAGATACTCCAGACCAAGCCGAAAGAGTTCCGATCCTATCCCGCGGCCCTGGGCATCCGGGGCCACGGCTACGGAGAGTATTCGCGCGTCGCTTCGCAGTGTCGGGTCTCGCGAATCGCGCCACAGGTGCAGCCAGTTCCAGACGGCCAAGCGCACCGGCCTGAGGCCGATTCCGTACCGTCCGCTGCTCCAGCGCGCGAACATTCGTGCAAGATGCCAGTGCCGGACGGCCGTCCGGGCAAGGCCAGGAAAATCAGCCGGCGCGAATATGTACCCCGACACGCGACCGTTCAAGACGGCTACAAAGAACCCGCCTGGTTCGCAGTCGAGGGCGATGGCCAGTACATCGGCGACCACCGCTGGTCCGATCTCATGCCCGACGTAGTGCTGCACGCTCTGGGGAAACGCGGAAAGGAAGACCTCCGCGGCCGCGATCAGGTCCCCTTGGGCAGCATGTCGGTACTCGACCGGTGGGACCGCCTGATCTTCCATCGGCACGGTCATGTCTGCTCTCCCGTTGGTCTCAGAGGTCTATTCGCCTACTGGGGCCGGTGCCTGGCCTCGGTCTTCCATCCGAGCTCGTTGGGGGTCTTGAGGGTCACCCCGAACCAGGTCTCGAGTCCCGGCTTGAAGCTCTCGATGAGTTCGAAGTTCTCGAACGACACCCCGCCGGGGATAAGCGTGTTCGTGCCGTAATACCTCGCGCGCCCGTTTACGTTCACGCGGAGATCGGGCTGGGCGTCGCCTGGGTACTTCCTCCAGTATTGAGTCGCAACCTTGCCCTTGAAGGCCCACCACCCGGGCGACACCTCCACCGCCGCGAGGTCGCTCTCGTTTGGCGTGACGGCCGCGATCAGGCTTCCGTCCGTCAGTCTGAGCAGTCTGTCGCTGCGGTACTGGTCGTGGCCGAGGAAGTCGTGGCCCTCGTAGTCGGGCCACACCCTGTTGCTCTCCACGATCTCGTCCCTGAGCCAGAGTTTCCGCGCGCGGGAATAGTTGCCCATAGTCGCTGTCAGGACGCACGATTCCATCGGTTCGCCGTCTTTCGCCGAGTAGACCCGCAGGCCGATCTCATTCGGACGATCGGCGCGGAAGGTCACCATTACCCTGGGATGCGCGCCGTTGTCGAGCTTCTCCATGTCCACCACGATGCTGAGAGTCTCGATCTCCTTGCCCTCGGCCCTGAACCGCCCAAGCTTGCCTCGAACAGTCTCCCAGGGCTGTGCGGGAGCCGGTGGTCTGCTGAGATCGTCGGCGAACCAGAAACGCTTGCCCTGGACGCCGTCGAGCGCGCTTCTCTCCATCTCGGAGTAGCCGCGCCCTCCGGAGACTATCGGCTCGACGGCGATGAAGTTGATCAGGCTGCGCTGTCCGGCCGGGAATACATAGGGCGTGAAGATGCGGATCAGCCCCCGCGGGCCGCCTGTCGGCCAAAGGCCGATCCGGATGCCGTCCTTGAAGCCGATGATCGGCTCGGCAGGCTGCTCGTTCGACGGGCGAATCCAGATGCCCTCCTCGACGGGTCCCTTGAGGTCCTTTGGAGCGGCGGAGAGTGCTACCGCCCCGACAATCCCGCAGACAAGAGCGATCAATGCGAGGCATGCGTGGTTCATGTTCGATGTTGCCGTCACTCAGCTATCTCTGGCGCGCGCTGAATCTCGGGGTCAGTGAAGATATCGGCCTCGTCTCTGCTGCGAGTCGAGAACTCCGATACAACCGCGCCGTCCGGGCCGGCCTGAAACCAGTGGAGCGTGTCGGGTGGGAGGGTGTACTGGTCGCCCGGGTTCAGGACGACCTCACGGCGAACCGTGTACCATTCTTCCCGCCCCGCCGGCGGCGTTGCTGAGGGATTGGATGTTGCGGGCCCCGGCAGGTAGAGGTACACCGTGCCCCAGCGGCAGCGAAAGGTCTCCTCCTTGCCAGGCTCTCCGGCCACCGTCGGGTGCCGGTGCTCCGGGCACGTCTGGCGGGGGAACATCACGAGTTCCTTGGCGCAGACTCGGTCGGTGTTCACGTAGACGACTATCTCCAGGCCCGTGTTTTCGAGATCGGCCAGGCCGAAGTCGGCTATCTCAATGCTCTCGGCCTCGTCCGGGCGCAAAACGATGCCTGCGCTGTCGAGGTACTCCTTCGTCCGCGCGCGTGCCTTCTCAGCCTGTTCTCTAGCTATCATCGGTTCGCCCCCCACATTTCTGTCCGATGTTTCGGTGTTTCCGCAAGCGCATCTTAGCAAAGCCCGAACCGCCTGTCAAACCTCCGGCGCGGGCGTCGGGCCTGGTAAAAATACCTGTTTTGCCCAGTTTGATTGACAGTTCGGGCGTGTGCGGATAGAATGAACGTAGGAGTCGCGTGTGGGACAGTTCGAACTCGGGCTCCAGGGCAGGATCCGCGCAAGACGCCCCCCAGATTCGGCCACGGCCTCAGTGTTGCCGAAGCCGCGTTTTTTCGTGCCCCTGCAGAGCCTGATGCTCGTCGGGTCCGCCTGCCGATAATCAGAAATACTGAACCTGGCCGGTCAAAAGGCAGTCAGGTTACTGGATGGCTTGCCGATGCGATCCGGGCTCACTGAGTAAGCACCAAGGGGAGGATTCAGGTTGAACAAGCGACATGCTATTCTACTCGTCGCGCTATCAATGCTGGCGGTACTGATGACTGCGCCGGCCGCGCACAGCAATCAGTTTCGGGCCTACTGGGCTGATGCCTGGCACAACGGTTTCTTCAACCCTGACCAGACTACGGCCACCGTCAACTTCATCAGGTCCTGCAACTGCAACGCCATCATCGTCCAGGTCTCGAAGGTTGCGGACTCCTACTACATCTCCAGTTACTTCCCGAGAGCGACGAACGTTCAGGAGGGATATGACGCCCTCGCCGACGTCATAACAAAAGCTCATGCTCAGGGGTTGGAGGTGCATGCCTGGGTCTGCACCTATCGCTGTTGGACGCAGATCAACCCGGCACCGTGGCCCGAGCACGTCTACAACGTCCACCCCGACTGGCTGAGTCAAACCAGCGGCGGCGCGATTTACGCGGGGACCGAGAGTTTCCTCGATCCGGGCCATCCGGCCGCGATGAAGTGGCTGGTAGACGCCTACATGGAGATCGTCACCAACTACGATATAGACGGCATCCACTTCGACCGCATCCGGTATGCCGGCACCGACTGGGGCTACAATCCCTACGCGGTGAGCCGTTTCAACAAGGAGTACGGCCGAACCGGTTCGCCAAGTGCGGGAGACCCGACTTGGACCGACTGGCGCAGAGCCCAGATCAGCGCCTTCGTGAAGCAGATGTACTGCAAGACAATGGCTGTCAAGCCTCACGTCAAGGTTGCGGCATCGGTCTGGAAGACCGCGCTAACCGGAGAGAGAGATTACCTGCAGGACTGGAACGCGTGGACCGAAGGGCACTACATTGACTACGTGTGCCCGATGAACTACACGACTTCGAACAGCACCTGGACCAGCAACAACCTGGCGAATGCCGCTGATGCATTCGGCCGCCATGTGTATCCCGGCCAGGACACGTGCGGGAACTCGGCGGAGAATACCGCCTGGCAGGTGAACAACGCGCTGACCGCCGGCAATCCCGGAGTCGCGATGTACAGTTATGCCTGTGCTACGACGGCTCACCGAGACGCTCTGCTGGCGGGGCCGTTCTCTTCATTCACGTCTACGGCGGCCATGAGTTGGAAGAGCAGCCCGACCAAGGGCATCCTCATGGGCACGATCACCAATCCCTCGAGCATCGTGATCTACGGTGCGCAGGTCAGCATCAACGGCACGAGCCTGTCCACCACCACTGACGGCACCGGCTTCTTCGGGATCGTTGACGTGACTCCCGGCACCTACACCATCACGGTCTCGAAGTGCGGGTATGTCACTCAGGTCATCTCCGGCGTCGCGATAACCGCCGGGACGGTTGCCCCCCGGGACGTCACCTTGGTCCCGGACGGCATCCCACCGGTGATCTCCAACGTTCAGGCCACGCAGATTCAGGCGACGAATGCCGTTATAACCTGGACCACGGATGAACCGGCCACCAGCCAGGTGCAGTACGGCCTTACCACCGGCTACGGCAACACTACGACTGAGAACACCCTGCCGAAGACGAGCCATTCGGTTCAGATTCTCAACCTTACGGCCAACACACCTTATCACTACCGCGTGATATCGAAGGACTGCGCCAACGCAACGTCTACCTCAACTGACTACGTGTTCACGACCACCGGATATGACGTTCCCGCCGATATCATCAAAGACAACGCCGACCCCAGCGGTATCGCTTTCTCGGGAAGCTGGATCACCAGTTCGTATACCGGCCAGTGGGCGACCGACTACCGCTATTGTTCGGGAGCCGTGCAGGGTAAGACATGTACCTGGACGCCGACGATAATCACCCCGGGAAGCTACAATGTGTATGCCTGGTGGGTGCAGGGAGCGAACCGGGCGACGAATGCACCGTACTACGTCCAGTGGGCCGGCGGTTCGCAGACGGTATACTGTGACCAGACAACCAACGGCAGCCAGTGGATCCCGCTGGTTTCCACCAAGACGTTCAACGCGGGCACGAGCGGTTATGTTCGTCTCAGCAACACCAACGTCGGCTCGACGGTCAATGTGATCGCGGATGCGATCAAGTGGGAGTCGAACGCGGACTTCGAGCCGCCCACGACTCCGACCAACTTCCGCGTCACCGGCGTTACCACCAGCCGGGTGGACCTGGCATGGAACGCCTCTACTGACAACAAGGGGATATCCGGGTACAAGGTCTACCGCGGCGCCGTCAACTTCACGACGGTCCCGACTCTCTACGCTTCCAGCACCGGTCTGCTGGCGAACGCGCAGTATACGTACCGCGTTGCGGCCGTGGACACGTCGAACAACGTTTCGCCGCAGACCGATCCGATCAACTGCTACACGCTGCCTCAGCCTCCGAGCGCGGAGAATGTGACCTGCGACAGGAGCACCAACACCTGGTACGATACGAGCTTGTTCACATTCTCGGCGACCGACGGCTTCGGCATCGGCCTCAGGGAGTACTACCGCGTAGCGTGGAACAACAGCCCGACCTATACGTTTACCGGCGGTGAAGAGCATTGGGGGTCCGATACTTACGGCGCTTCGTGCGAGGATCCGGGGGTCTTCTACCTGCACCTCCAGAGCTGCAACGGCGACGGCGTACCGAACGGCACCCTTGATATCGGTCCGTTCAAGTACGACAATACGCCTCCGGTCGTCGGCGTCACGGACGACGGCGCTTACACTGATGCGTCCGGCCAGTTGCATGCCGGCTGGACCGGCTCCGACCCGGATTCCGGAGTAACTGAGTATCGGTACGCGGTAGGGACGACCTCCGGCGGAACGGACGTCCTCGGCTGGACCAGCGCCGAGACGGATACCGAGGTTACGACCGCCGGCCTGAGCTTGATCTCCGGCCGGACCTACTACGTCGCGGTCAAGGCGCTGAACGGCGCAGGCTCATGGAGCGATCCGGCATCATCCGACGGCATCCAGGCCGCCACCGTCTTCGCCACGATCCCTCAGGCCAAGAACAACCCGGACGGCACGCCGGTCATCCTTAACGGCAAGGTCGTCAGCGCCAACTTCAACACGTTCTTCTACATCTGCGAGAATGATCCGGGCGATCATACGGCAGGAATCCGGGTAGCCGGTCTTCCACCGACTCAAGGCTATGTCGGCAACGTGGGCGGCATTATCCAGACGATCGGCGGAGAGCGCGTGCTGACCGTGGCTGACGTGATCGGCTTCACGGCGATAGGGGGAGGCAATCCTGATCCGAGTAACGTCATCAACCGCGACCTGGGCGGTTCGGCGCTCAATGCCTACACTCCCGGCATCACCGGCGCTGTGGGTGTAAACAACATCGGCCTGCTGATCACAACAACAGGCAGAGTGACCTACTCGGGGACGGGCTACTGCTACATCAACGACGGCTCGCTCTTGAATGATGGGTCCGGCTATGTGGGAGTCAAGGTAGACACCACGAGGTTTACGACTCCGCCCGAACTCAATGACTATGTCAAGATCACGGGCATCAGCGCAGTCGAGATGCTAGGGGGTGATGCGATCCGCCTGATCCGCCCGAGAGGCGACGGTGACCTGTGGCCATGAGCTGCTGGTAACCGAATACTGGAAACGCAAGAGAGGTGGAGTCAGCCGACTCCACCTCTCTTGTCATATCCTGTCAGACGAGTCCGAGCCTATGCTCCCACGCCGCCGCCGCCCTTGCGGCCCGCGCGCTCCTTGCTTACCTTGGCCCAGTAGCCCGATGCCCGGAACGCCTCCAGCGGGTTCGGGTCGATGCCCATCTCCTCGCGGACGACCTTCAGCAGTGGGCTGACGTCGGTGTTGAACGCCTCGGTCAAGCAGATCTCGGCGCTGACGATGTCGTTCGCCAACTGCGCCGCATAGAGCTTCCGGCGGTCGATGCAGAGAGCCTTCGCATAGGCGGTCTGGATGTGCTCCACCGTCTGAATCATGGCGTCCATTCTCTGCTTGGAGATATGGCACTGATCCACCATATAGGCTACCGGCGGGTTGCCGTTCGGGGCGTCCTCGGCCTTGGCTAGCTCATTGTAGATCAGGAACAACTCGTAGGGATTGATCGAGCCGACGGTGAGGTCGTCGTCGGCATACTTGTGGTTGTTGAAGTGGAATCCGCCGAGCCGCTCCTCGTCGAGCAGGAATGCCACGATGTGCTCGATGTTCGTTCCCTGGAGGTGGTGGCCCAAGTCTACCAGCACGTGGGCGCGATCGCCGCACTTCTGACAGAGACTGTAAGACATGCCCCAGTCGGCGATGTCGGTGTGGTAGAATCCCGGCTCGAACGGCTTGTACTCGATCACCATTCGCATGTTCGGCGGCATCGCGTTGTAGACGGCCCGCAGCGACTCGGTGGCGTACTGCTTCCTGCGCCGGAAGTCGCCCTGGCCGGGGTAGTCCGTGCCGTCCGCGAACCAGAGGGAGAGCACGTCGGAGCCGACCATCTTGCCGATCTCGACGGAGTCGATCATGTGGTCGATCGCCATCTTGCGGACTGCCGGGTCCTCATTGGTAATGCTTCCGAACGCGTAGACCTGGTTCTGGAAGACGTTGGGGTTGATCGCGCCGATCTTCACGCCTAGTGAGTCGGCATATGACGCGAGGTTCTTGCAGTCGTCGAGCCCGTTCGGAAAGTCCCAGAGGACGTGCACGGCGACCGTCGGCGCGACTCCGGTGAACTTGTGGATCTGCGCCGCGTCGGCGACCTTCTCCTCGATGGAAAACGCCGCTCCGTCCTGCCTGAAGGTCCCGAATCTGGTCCCTGCGTTCGAGTAGCCCCAGGATGGGGTCTCGATCTTCTGATCTTTCAGCCGTTGCTTGATCCTGTTGACATCCAGCCCGCGGTCGGTAAGCCGCTCCGCGAGGAGTTCAAACTCAGCTCTGTATCTGTCGGTCATGGTGGTTTCCTTTCGCTGCGTGTTTCATCGAGAGGTTCGACGTCAAGCGAGTCCAATCCTGCCCGGCGTCAGCGAATCGCGCCCACCAGATCATCCGCATCGAAGACGAATCCGTATGCGAGGGCGACGCGCCAGAGGGCCTCTTCCTTGTGCGATTGGGTGCGCGCCGACTCCCGGTTCTCGACCGCCGTCGTCGCGTTACGGATCACCGAGCACATGTATCCGCGCCGGGACATGTCGAGCATCCCGCCGGGCGACATCAGCAGGCACCAGTTGATCGCGAACCCGGCGTAGATCAGGTGGTTCACGCCGGCGTCCCTGCAGAGCGCGTGGAGCTGGTGCGCGTTCTCCGCGATACCCTCATCGCCCTGAGGTCGGGCCTGCGGTGCGAAGTCGAGCCGCTCGAAGCCGCGCTTCACGTCGGCCTCGTTGTGCCTGCCGACGAAGACGTGCTCGCCCCGGAACTCGTTCAGCCGCTGAAGAACCGGGTCGGACTTAGCGGAGTCGAGGGGAGGTGGGTCGGGGCCCGCGATCTTGACCGCACGCTTGTAGCCGGGGAGGTCACTGTAGTAGTCGCCCCCGCCGACGACGTGGAACAGGTGTAACCCCGACTCTCGCACCGCCGACAGCAGCTTCGGGAAGACGGTACGGCAGATCGCATCGGCTCTCGGGATGTACTCGACGGCCCGGTGCCAGCCCGGGAACTCCTTCCGCGTGCCCATATCCCATGCGTGCATCACGACGAGTGCCGTGTGCTCGCGCGAGATCTCGATATCCGCCTTATTCCATCCGCCGTATCCCTCGCCCGGCACATCGAGCTTGAAGTCGGCGTCGAACTGCCGGTAGTAGCTCGCCGGGAGCTTGATGATCTCTGATGTCATGTTCTTCCCTTTACATCCCGCCGTGGCGGCGATCCCCGTGCCCGCAACAAGCAGGCCCGCCGTCTGCTTCAGGAATTCCCGCCGTGTCGGTGTCATTGCCCGATCACATTATCCGGGCTGCCGGATACTACTCTCATGCGCCCGTGCTCGATGGCGATCTCGATGAAGTCGGTCTTGCCCTTGAGCTTGATCGAGACAACGCCGATCTCCAGGAAGCTGCCTTTGCAGATCGCGATTCGGCTGACACCGCCGTATGCGTTCTTCCGCACCATGCAGAGCTCGGCGTCGGTGCGCAAGCCCCAGTCTTTCTGGGCGAGCACCCCGACCGCCGGCATCCGTCCGAGCGGGTTCTCCACGTCCACCGAGACCAGCAAGTCACGCCGGTTATCCGCCAGTCGGACCTCCACGGCCGCGCAGTTGTCTCCGTAAGTCTCTCCATCCGCCGTCTGAAGTGCCAGCCTGCGGATCGCCCTGATGTTTGACTTCTTCTCGTACGGCTCGATGACCGACACGAACGTGGAGGCGAGTGGCAACTCCATCGACTGCCTGCGGGTCATGACGCGGGGAATCCACTCCTCGAGGTTCGAATTGAAGTTGCCCGCCTGGATCCACGCCTCGGCCGTGAATGCCTGAGCACCCTCGGTCAGGTCGGTGTATCTGAGATGCACATCCGATCCCTCGGGGATGTAGTGATAGCGGTCCTCGATATTCCAGTCCACGCTCCATCCCGGCTGAGGCGCTCCGTCCATATGGAAGTTGCGCATCAGCGTTCCGTAGCCGTAGTCGGGAGCCGGCTGGAGCTTCAGACCCTGCGTCGCGATCTTTCCGAAGTGGCTGCCCATGAACTTGGCGTGGTCCTTCCCGCCGACCACTCGAAATACGTCGAGGATATAGGCATCCCGATCCGAGATATCGATCAAGGCAGCGGTACGCTCGAACTGCTGTCCGCCCGTCGGCTGAGGGCCGGACGCCCGAATCGCGCGAAACTGCTTGCCGTCCGCCCACAGCGTCGTCGCGCCGAAACCATTGCCGTGGTCAGCTCCGTCCACGACCACGGTGTTATGAGATGCCGATTTGCCGTACCAGACGGCCTTCGGAGCGTCCCAGCCGCCGTAGTTGACCGGCTTGTAGCCGAAGTCGGGCATCAGATCTAGTCCCTTGGCGTAGAGTCCGAGGGTCATGTGGTTAGCATGACCGTGTCCGCCCCACGCATCGTACAGCAGCCAGAGCGCCCGCCCGGTGTCAATGCCGCCCGATCGCAGGATGCCGAGGTGCCACTGCTGCTTGTTCACGCTCTTCTGCTCGGGATACGGCCCAACCTTGGAGATCACGTCACCGACCTTCTTACGGAAGGCGTCCGAGTCCTCCGAGAAGAGGTCGTAGGGCAGGCCGTCGAGCTTCTTCTCGTTCATGAGGTAGATCATCTGGACGAAGCCCGTGTCGCCGGTGACCTCGTAGAGGTCCCACAGGAGCTTGAACGTCGAGGGCGATAAAACAAAGTAGTACATATTCGGGTCGCCCTGGAAGCCCTTCCAGGCGTCCATGCCGACATAGGTCTCGATGTTTTCGCCGAACCAGCCCGCGTCGCCGATCAGCGGGTAGTTCCTGCAGTAGGACCATGTGTCTATGTGGAAGCGGTACATGTCGTGGACGCGCGGATGGCGCTTGAGGATGTCGCGCACGAAACCGGGGTCGAGTCGCGAGAACTGCGCCAGCATGTTCGCGACACCCCGGATCGTGTAACAGGTGTACCCCGGCAGCCCCTTCTCTCCTGTCACGCCGTCAACCGCCGTCGCCCGCTCGAGCATCGGATCGAGAACCGCGTAGACCTTCTCCTTGTGCTCCGGCCAGCCGAGCACCGCCTCGATGACGGCATACGTCACGTCGGTCCGCGGGTAGTTCGACTCGACCTTCGGCCGGTTCTTGAGAGCATCCCGGAGGATTCGGTCTTCTATGTTGCGAGTGATGTCCTCGATCGACGCTTTCGGGTTCTCCAGCCCGTATGCCTTCGACTTGCCGGAGAGGAACGCGACCAGCGCCTCGTCGTCTCGTATGCCGTCGAAGATCATGTCGTAGCCGAGCGCCAGTTCGCGGGTCTCCTCGCAGGCGTCGTGCCACACGGAGATGTATCCGTTGCTGTGGTTGCGCCCGTCGTAGAGATCGGCTTGAGTCAAGTAGTCGAAAGTCGGATAGAGGTCGGCCACTCGGTCGAGGAGGACTGCCGCCTTGTGAGCGTACTCTCGGTCGCCGGTGACAACGTAGGCCGAGCCGAGATTCCGAATCCCGCCGAGAACAGCTTGCTTCCACTGGCCGTAGATCAGGTAGGTGCTGACGAACTGCCACTTCCTGCCATCCTGGATGTAGCCCGTGCCGTCATCCACGCCGAATATGTGCAGCGGGTCCTTCGGATCCGGATGCTCGGTGTTGAAGAGGAGCGACCGGTCCGCGCGCCGGGGATCGAAGATGCCGTGCTCATCGATGCCCGAGCGGTAGAACGCGCCGAAGTCGTTCTTGGGAAAAAGCTCCCGGCACCGCGGGCAGCGCATCTTCCAGGGAGAGTTGAGGCCGTCCACGATCCAGTCGTACATGACGACGTTCTGCTTGCACGACGGGCAGATGCCGTCGGACAGCACGTGCCACGAGCGGTGGATCGTCGGGCCGAACATCAGACTCCACAACTCGTCGTCGGACATTTTCACCCACGGCTCTGCGCCCCGGACGATCTGCTTCCGTTGATTGGCCGCCCACTGGTCCCTGGAGATATTCGCCCTGGCCTTCTCCGCCAGGCTTGCTGGGAAAAACACACCGGCCTCCTTCGCCCAGGCGGGCACTGCCGTGATGAGAATCAGCGCCGCCAGCACTGCGATACTGCTCTTGCCCAAACTCGTGCTCCTTGATTCCTGTCTACCGAAGCATTCTCCCGAGCACGACGACAGTCCTGCTCGTTCCGCGGCAGGACTGCTGCCTGCCACCAGAGAAGGTAACTCGTATGAACAGAACATCGAGCCTCCAATCACTCTTAGGATGGTGCACTCTAATGGCAACGCTGGCATCTCAGAGTCAGGCGTCGATCCCCGCCCCGTATACTCCGGTGCAGGCGACCGCGACCGAGTTCCGCTGTCTCGGCAGAGTGACGAAGCTCGGGCCGATGCTCCTCCCGACGCAGATGACCTCGGCGCGGAGGCAACTGCTCTCGTCGCCAGTACGCGTCGTCACCGACCCTGCGATGGAGGGGCTTGCCGGTTCGGGCAAGCTGACTCGTAATGACGGCGACTCGGCGACGTGGGAATGGAAGGGGTGGTCGAAGTCGTTCGATATCACTGCAAAGATGACCGCCGAGTGCGACGGACTCTGCTGGTATGAGGTCCGACTCGTGCCGAGGCAGCCGGTCAAGCTGTCCTCCATCCGCCTGGAGATCCCGCGCAAGGAGCCGACGGCGCGCTACCTCCATTCGGCGGCATTCCAGTGGGGCGCCCAGATAACGACCGGCCTTCGGGAGTACGGCGGCAACTGGAAGCAGATATTCATGCCGTACGTATGGCTCGGCGACGAGGACAGGGGCCTGGCGTGGTGTGCCGAGTCCGATCAGGGATGGCGGCTCAGTGAACCTACGAACGCCCTTCAGATCAAGACTCAGGGCGAGGAGGTGATCCTCAGCGCGAACCTGCTCGATCATGAGGAGACCATCGACTCCCCGATCACGCTGAGGTTCGGCTTGCAGGCGACTCCGGTGAAGCCGGTCTCGTTCGCGTGGCGGGCGAAGGCTCGCATCTACCACGGCGTGACCTACCAGAGCGACGAGCCCGATGCGAACGGCAAGGTCCTCCTGGATACGCTGAAGGACGCGGGCGTCAAAACCGTCATCTTCCACGACATGTGGCCGGAGTACTACGGGCAGATCACACCGGCGAACAAAGAGGAGTTCCGGAAACTGATCGAGGAGTGCCACAAGCGCGGGCTGAACTTCCTGGTCTACGTCGGCTACGGCGTCGCGAGAAGCGCCCCCGAGATCCAGGGGCATCACGACGAATGGTCTGTCATGCCGCTCATCCCTTGGGTGCCGGGCTACAAGCCCGAGACCCGCACGTTCGACGCTGACTGCGCCCGGAGCGGGTGGGGGAAGTGGCTCGTGCAGAGCATCGAGAAGCTGTTCAACGACTACGACCTCGACGGCCTCTACTTCGACGGGACATCGGAAGCATTCCGCTGCCAGAACGAGTCCCACGGCTGCGGATACCGGGACAATGGCGGCAATCTCCATTCCACTTACTGCGTGCTAGACGTTCGGAACATGATGCGCCGCATCGCCGAGATCGTCCGCAAGCGCCGTCCGGAAGCCATCCTGGACGTCCACATGTCGGCGAGTCTCACGGTGCCTACGCTCTCCTTCTGTGACAGCTACTGGGACGGCGAGCAGTATGAGAGCTATACCAGTGCGGACAGAGTCGAGATTCCCCTGGATGCCTTCCGCGCCGAGTTTATGGGCTACGCGCACGGACTCGATGCCGAGTTCCTATGCTACATCAACCGGCCGTTCACCACCGAGGAAGCGATCGCGGTATCGTGGCTGCACGGGGTGGAGGTCCGTCCAGGGAATCCGGAGCAACTGGCCGTGATCAGCCCGATCTGGCGCGCGATGGACAAGTTCGGCGTTCCTTCGGCTAAGTGGATGCCTTACTGGAAGGGTTCAGGGGTGACGGCGGACGACAGTTCCGTGAAGGCAAGCGCGTGGGCAAAGGACGGCAAGGCCCTCGTTCTCGTCAGCCACCTTGAACGCGAACCCTTGACGACGGCGCTCCATATGGACTGCCGTAAGCTCGGCCTGAAGCAGTCGGGCCTCACCGCAGTAGATGCCCTCAGCGGAGAGGCACTGAACGTGACAGGAGGCGTTCTGTCTATCGGTTTCGACGGCATGGCGTACCGCCTGATCGAGGTAAGATAGACGCGGCTAGGCGGGCTTGTCTTCCTCGAACACGGTCATTCCATAGAGTCTCGCGAGGTTCAGCGCCTGCTTGCGGTAGTCGCCGTAGACGGTCACGCGGTGCCATCCCATGCTCCAGTTGTCCAGGATAGCTTCGGCATTTGTCTTCGCCGCCAGCTTGGTTCGGCAGGCTTTCGGCTCGTCTATGTTGCGAGTCGTTTTCGCGCTGTGGATGACCATGTGCTTGCCCCACACGTCAACTTCGAGAGTCGTAACCGGCTCGCCCGACGGCGGGAGCGACTGGATCGACGCGCCCTTCCGGTCCTCGGCATGCGAGCGGATGATGTAAGGGTTCGCCTTTCCCTTCGGTCCGAAGACCTTGTTAGTGCAGACGCAGTGGGCGTAGATGATCTCGTCCTTCGAGGTATCGATTACCGGGTCCGAGACGAATCCCGGGCGTCCCGTCATGTAGCGCATCATGAGCTGCGTGCACGTGGATGCAAGGTCGCCCTCGCAGACTCCCGTGCCGCCGTCGTTGTTGAGCTGGAAGAAGCTGAGGCACGGGTAAGCAGTCACCCGACCGGTGTAGAACATTCCGAGGCAGTCCATGCTTACGGCATCGGCTTTCTTCTCGGCGCAGGCTCTGCTCAGTGCAAGGTACATCCTGCCGGACTTGATCAACTCGTCCCGCGACGGCTCGACGACCTTCTTCGCCTCGCCGATCCAGAGGTCCGCCCACTGAGCCGCTTCCTTCTCGTCGGTCCTGGCGTAATAGGAGGCCATCTCCTCTGAGCCCATCTTGATCACCGTCGAGCCCATCACTTCTCTGATCTTGCCCGCGGGCGCGGTGATGTCGTAATCCACGACATCCAGGATTCGCGATTCCTTCATGGAGTGGATGACCACGAAGAGATTGGCCGCATCCGCCACATCGCGCGTATCGGACGAACTGACGACCGCGACGGGCAGCTTCTCCCTGCGGGCGACCCCGCTTTGGATCAGCACTTCGCCGGAGCCGGCATACAGGTCGTCCACCAGCAACACCGGCTTACCGCAGCGCATGATCGTGTTCGGTACGTGCGTCCAGATACCGATGACATAGACCAGGAAGCCGTCGACGTCGGTCAGTTCCTTGAGGATTGCATCGGCCTCGCCGGCGTTGTGTGCAGTTCGGACGACAAAGTCCACTTGAGGGCACTTGGGCGCGAGTTCGGCGGTCAACTCCCTCGCACGGCTGTCGTAGTCGTAGTCCTTAGTCGGCCACGTGGCGTTTCCCGATGGGACGTGACAGAACACCATGCCGACCTTCGCTTTAGCCTTTGGGAATATCGGGGTCCTGCTGATAGGGCCTGCGTACAGCTTCGGCTCGGTCAGCGGGAGAAGCGACAGGCATGCGAGTGTTCCCCCTGCCGCCTGGAGGAAACTCCGGCGGTTCATCATGCAGCGACAAGGCTTATCCATGGATCACGACCTCCTTCAGCGGCGCTCATCTGGTTCTCCGTTCGACGTGAGCGGACTCAACTCCTTTGGAGGGCGGAAGCGGAGACTCCGCTTCCGCCCTCCAAACCTTTACGACCGCGCGGGGATTTGGTAGAATTGCCGCGGATCATCCAACTATCGATAGCTTCGGGAGGTTCACGTGGCAAGCGGACTCAAGTTCGTCGCATTCGATCTCGGCGCGGAGAGCGGCCGATCGGTCCTCGGCTCGTTCGACGGCGCGAAGCTGAGTCTCACCGAGACGCATCGCTGGTTGAGCACGCCGGTTTCTATAGGTGAGAGCCTCTACTGGGACGTGCTGCGGCTCTTCAACGAGATGAAGCAGGGCCTGAGAGTGACCGTGCAGGAGCACGGCGCCGAGATCGCCGGCGCAGGCATCGACACCTGGGGCGTCGACTTCGGGCTGCTCGGGCTGGATGACATCCTGATCGAGAACCCCCACTGCTACCGTGATCCTCGCACAGACGGAGCGATCGAAGAGGCCGCCAGGATCCTACCGCTGAGCGAGATCTACGACCAGACCGGCATTCAGTTCATGCAGTTCAACTCGGTGTTCCAACTGTTCGTGGTCGCGCGAGAGCACCCTTGGATGCTCGACTCGGCGCGGGCCTTCCTGATGATGCCCGACCTGCTCAACTTCTGGTTCACCGGAGTCAAGGCGAACGAGTTCACCGATTCGACGACCACCCAGTTCTACAATCCTCGGACCGGTACGTGGGCGAACACGATGCTGCAGGATCTTGGCATCCCCACCCACTTCCTCAGCGCCGACATAGTCCCGCCCGGCACTGTTCTCGGCGGCGTCCGGCAGTCGGTAGCGCGCGAGATCGGCTCGGGCGCGATACCGTTCATCGCGCCGGCAACCCACGACACGGGCTCGGCGGTCGCCGCCGTTCCGTGCACGGACGAATCCTACGCCTACATCAGCAGCGGCACCTGGTCGCTCATGGGCATCGAGTCAAAGCAGCCGATCATCAACGACAAGACCCGCGAGCTGAACTTCACCAACGAAGGCGGCGTGGGAGGCATGTTCCGAGTGCTGAGGAACATCATGGGCCTATGGCTCGTTCAGGAGTGCCGCCGCACCTGGGGGCGAGAGGGCAGGGAGTATTCCTACACGGAACTGACGGATTTGGCCGCCGCCGCCGAGCCATTCCGGTCGCTCGTCGATCCCGACGACCAGTCGTTCCTTGCGCCCGGCGACATGCCCTCCCGCATTCGCGAGTTCTGCAAGCGCACGAACCAACCCGTCCCCGATGACGTCGGCTCGGTCGTGCGGACCGCTCTCGACAGCCTCGCCTTGAAGTACCGATGGGTGCTCGAACGGCTGGAAATGCTGACGGGCAATCGTCTCGACCGAATCCATATGGTCGGAGGAGGCACGCAGAACAAGCTTCTGTGTCAGCTCGCCGCAGATGCAACGAGCCGCCCCGTCATCGCAGGCCCGATCGAGGCGACCGCGATAGGCAACATTATCGTGCAGGCGCTCGGTCTCGGGCACGTCGGCTCGCTCGAAGAGGGCAGGGCCATCGTACACAACTCGTTCGAGCTGGTGACATATGAACCTCATCGGGATGGCCGGATTGACGATGCCTTCGCTCGGTTCGCAGTGCTCGTGAGATAGTTCCGCCTCGGCACGGCCGACGGGTATAGACCATCGAACCGCCGGCAGCGCTGCTTGCCGTATTTCCTTGTCCCACGCTCAGAATACCGCAGGTCCCGGGTAAAATACCCCAGCATGTTTTCCGATAATGAACAAGACGCGCTCAGCCCGGTAACGAGAGGGAATACTCTGTCGCGTCGCATCGGCATCCGTCTGTAGACAAGGAGCCCTGCGAGTGTTCATACGGACCCGGAACGACGGCGCGCGCCTGTCAACCCTGTGCGACGAGGTGCTGGACACCATCTGGAGGTCCAATCCGGTCGGCGCCACAATCCTCGGCATACACAAGTACGACCACACGCTGGGTGACGTATCCGCGGGCGGCTTCAGGGCCGTCTGTTCCTCGCTGAGGGATTCCATATCGGTTCTTGAATCCGAGATCGAACCCGGCAACCTCGACCACGAGCAGGAGTTGAACCGCCAACTCGCGCTGAGCCTGGCGCGCAGCCAACTGATACTTTTCGAAGACCAACGCTCCTGGGAGAACAATCCGAGCGTCTATGGATCGCAAGCCGTCTGGGGATGCATGGGTGTGCTGATGAGGCGCTCCGGGTCCGAGGAGGAGAGGCTCAGCCCGGTCCTCGACAGAATGCGCGAGATACCGGATATGCTCGCCGAGTCGAAGAAGAACCTGCGCCATCCGGCATCCGTGTTCGTTCAGATCGCGCTCGGGGTGAACCAGGGGTCGCTCTCTTTCTTCCGCGATGATCTCCCCGGAATCGTCGCCGGCTCCACCTTCGAGCGCGAGATATCCGCTGAGGCCGAGAGGGCCGTTCTCGCCTTCGAGGACTACGGTCGCTGGTTGCGAGATGATGTGCTCCCCGGGGCGGACGGGGATTTCGCGGTCGGCGCGGGTGTGTACGCCAGGATGCTCGAACAGGAGCACTGTCTGGGACTGACCCCGGCCGAACTGGTGGACCTGGGCGAGCGCGCGCTTCATGACGCCGAGCGGGAGATCGCGGATGTCGCGCAGGGCATTGCCCCGTCCGTTCCCTGGTCCGAGCTCGTGGCTCAACTGAAGCGCGAGCACCCGCCGCGCGAGGCCCTGGTGGACGCGTATCGGCAGGCCTACGAGTCGGCACGCGACTTCGTCATTGAACACGGGCTTGCGACGATCCCGGAAGACGCCGACCTGTGCGTCGCTGCCACGCCAGAGGTCGAGCGCTACGTCATGCCCTTTGCCGCATATTTCCCGCCTGCTCCTTTCGGCGACCGCAAGACGGGATGTCTCTGGGTGACTCCCGTTGACGAACGGCTGCCGCAGGATCAGCAGTATGCGCAACTTCTGGAGCACTGCATATACGCCATACCGATCATCGCCCTTCACGAGGGTATCCCCGGCCATCATCTCCAGCTCACAAGGGCGATGGAGTCGCCGCATCCCGTGCGCAGGCAGATGCTGAGCAGCCTGCTGATGGAAGGCTGGGCGCTCTACTGCGAGGAGTTGATGCAGGAGCAGGGATTCTACACCGATCCCAGGGTACGCATCTTCCAACTGAAGGATATGATCTGGCGCGCCTGTAGGGTGATGATAGACGTCGGCCTGCACACCGGCCAGATGTCGCTGGGCGATGCAGTGGATATGCTGGCGGACAAGGCATGCATCGAGGAGGCCGCCGCTGCGGCCGAGGTCAGGCGGTACGCCATGAGCCCGACGCAGCCGATGACCTATGTCATCGGCAAACTGCTGCTCCTCGACCTTCGCGAACGGATGAAGCGCAAACTCGGGTCCCGGTTCGATCTGAAGGGTTTCCACGACGCGATCCTGAACTTCGGGTCCATTCCGACTCCGCTGATCGTCGAACGGATGACCGCCGACGCCTCAGCGGAGCGGCAAGTTCTCCGCTCTGCGTGATATAAGATGGCAGTCAAAGGGCTCTGGACCGCAGGGCCGGGCTCGCATGATCGTCTGCCTGCACCTCTGCCGTTGCGGTCCCACGTCTCGAGTTTCCCGACTCCTCCAACTGGTCACCACTCTGTCCGCTATGCTACACTGTCGCCATGACACGGAGCCGAGACTGGAGGTCGTCGGAGGACACTACCCCGCCGATCGCCGGGCAATTCGACGCGATAGCCTGCTTGTACGATGAACTGATGGCCGGAGTACCTTACTCCGAGTGGATCAGCTACGTCGAGCGGATTCTGCTGCGCATGGGACGACAACTGAGGGTTCAGGCCGGCGCTGAGCTACATGTCCACACGATCCACCGCGTGCTCGATCTCTGCTGCGGTACGGGCACCGTCAGCGCTCTGCTCGCCGACCTCGGATGCGACGTGGTCGGGGTTGACATCTCATCCGAGATGATCGAGATCGCCCGTCGCAAGGCCCGAGATAAGGGCCGGAACATCGAATACCGCGTCGGCGACGCGTCCTCGTTCACCGTGCCCGGGAAGTTCGATCTGGCGGTCTCGTTTTTCGACAGCCTGAACTACATTACAGAAGCCGACCAGCTCCAGCAGGCGTTCTACCGTGTCTCCGAGCATCTCGAACCCGGCGGGCTGTTCATCTTCGACATGAACACGGAGTTCGCCCTCGCCGCCGGTTTCTTCGATCAACGAAGCCTCGTCTCGAACAGGCCCGTCACCTACGACTGGAAGAGCGTCTACGACCCCGCTACCCGAATCTGCCGGGTATCCATGAGTTTCCGCTACAGGCGAGGCGGCGAAGTGAGTCTCATAGATCTGACTCACTTTCAGCGTGCCTATGACATCGGGGAGGTCTCCGGGATGCTCAGGTCCGCGGGGTTTGAGGTTCACGCGGTCTATGCCGGTTACTCTTTCCGTCCGGCAACCTCTACTAGCGACCGGGTCTTCTTCGTGGCGGGAAAGGTCTGAGGGTGCATTCGAGTTGAGTGGGTGGCGTCATGACCGTGTCTCGATATGGTCTCCAGAGAAACCTACTCGACACCAGGCGGTTGGTCGCGCCTGCGGACCCGAACACCGATCTCCTCGAGTAGCCGCTCCGGCGGCATATCGAGAGGCGCACCCACTCTTGGGAGATGTACCCAAGGTCTGATCTGCCGTTGTCCGGTCGAGACTCTTGTGCTATAATGCGCCCGATTCAGTACGACTTGCCGCGGGTGTCCGGACATGACGATCGCAGACAATCTCATGCGCGTCGAGGAAAGCATCTCGGGCGCCGCCGCGCGCGCCGGCCGAGACCCGTCCGATGTCACACTGGTCGCCGTCACAAAAACTGTTGACGCCGCCGCAATCGAGAAGGCGATAGACGCAGGGGTGGCGAACATAGGAGAGAACTACGTTCAGGATTCGCTGGCAAAGTACGACGTGATCGGCGGCCGGGTCCGCTGGCACATGATCGGTCATCTCCAGCGAAACAAGGTTGCCCGTGCGGTCCATGTGTTTGATCTGATCCAGAGCGTGGACAACTTGGCCCTCGCTCGGGAGATAGCGGAGCGGAGTTCCTCGATAGGCAAGTCGCAGGACGTGCTGATCGAGGTGAACGTATCGGGAGAGGAATCGAAGTCGGGGATCGCGCCGGAAGCTGCGCTCGACCTGGTGGGCGAGGTCTCCTCGGTACACGGAGTCCGGGTGTGCGGACTGATGGGCATCGGCCCGCTGACCGACGATGAGACTGCTGTGCGAAGATCCTTTGTGCTGCTGAGGGAGCTTTGGGGGCAGTTGCCCGAGGGTAACCGACTGTGGCTCTCGATGGGTATGACGTCGGATTTTGAGGTGGCGATCGAGGAAGGCTCGAACATGGTGCGCATCGGCACCGCGATCTTCGGCCCGCGCGCCCCTCGAAAGCCTTGAGAATTGAGCTTTGAACTTACGACTCTTGACTCTGACGAGTCGGTCGCAGAGGAAGAAGGAGGGCCCGCGATGAACAACCATTTGTCCACGGAAGATCCCGAGCAGAGAGGTTTCCTGACCAAGATGAAGGGACTCTTCGGCATGGGCGAGGCCGAAGAAGAGGACTACGACGACGAGTACCATCCAACCGAGGAAACCCGTGTGCGCCCGGTGTCGTCCAGATTTCATCCCGCCAAGGTGAGCCACGTGTCTATAAGGCTGCCGGTAACATTTGAAGATGCCCGCCTCGCCGCCGACGGCCTCAAGGAAGGCCGCCAGCAGATCGTCAACCTCGACAAGACTCCCCAGGAGATGTCCGAGCGAATCGTGGACTTCCTGAACGGTGTTACCTACGCGCTCAACGGGTTCGTAGAGAGGGTCGGCGACAGGGTCTTCCTGTTCGCGCCCAGTAACGTCGTCATCGAAGTGCCTGAGGACATGCGCCGGTCCAGCGTGAGCGTGTTCGAGGCCGGTTCGCAATAGAAGGATCAGACGCATGTCGGACGTCACCAGGATCGGTTTCGTCGGAGCGGGGATGATGGCCGAAGCGATCGCGCGCGGGTTGCTGAGCGCGAGGGCTAACCCCGACGCCCTCTGCGCCTCCGATCCGGACGAGCTTCGGCGAGCGGTGTTCCGCGAGATGGGCATCCGCTGCGAGGCCGACAACCGTTTGATCGTCGGTGGGTGCGATGTGATCATCCTCGCCGTCAAGCCGTTCCTCATGGCCGACGTCATCTCTGACTTAGCGGATTCCGTCAGGCCGGATCAGACGATCATCTCCATCGCCGCCGGGATCACCACGTCTGCCATTGAACAGGCGCTCCGCTCGGATGCGCCCGTCGTCCGCGCGATGCCGAACACTCCCTGCCTTGTCGGCGAGGGAGCGATCGCAATCGCGCCGGGCCGCCGCGCCTCCCATTCCCACATGGATCTCGCCGCCGGGATTCTCGGCGCATCCGGCAAGGTCGTGCGGGTCACCGAGGACAGAATGGACGCCGTCACCGGGCTGAGTGGGAGCGGCCCCGCATATGTCTACATGTTCATCGAGGCCCTTACGGTGGGCGGGGTTCGCGAAGGCCTGTCCCGCGATGCCGCCCTCTCGCTGGCAGCCCAGACCGTACTCGGGGCTGCCAAGATGGTGATCGAGACCGGCGAGCATCCCGCGGTCCTGCGCGACAGGGTTACCACCCCGGCCGGCACTACCATCGAGGGGATTGCCAGCCTCGAGGATGATGAGTTTCGGTCTGCCGTCATGGGTGCGGTCTCGGCCGCCGCCCAGAGGTCGCGGGAGATCGGCAAGTCATCCATGAGGTGATCTTCCTGATCGCAGACTCTTTTGGAGGCAGCCCATGGGCCCGACCGCAGCAATCCTCTATCTGGTCGTCAGAGAGGCCATCTTCGTCTACACGTTGCTCATATTGGCCAGGGTGATTCTCTCATGGGTGCCCGACCTTGGCAGAAGATATCCTGATGCGGTCCGCTTCCTGCTCAGAGCCACCGACCCCGCCCTCAGGCCGTTCCAGAGAGTGCTCTCCCCGTACAGGACGGGCGGACTCGACCTTTCCCCGATCCTGGCGATCATCGCGCTGCGGATCATCGAGGGAGTTCTGGCCCGCATACTGATCGGGCTGGGCTGAGAGGGGCGCTTCTGATGGAGTTCGGACACCCGCCTCCGGACGGTCTCAACGAGCGAAGTGGATACCCTTTCGAGCGCTTCATTCTGCTGTTCACCTTCCTAGTCGTGATCATGGTGGGGTTGGCCGTCGCCGAGATAGTGGTTCCTCGCGAGGATGAGGCTCCCGCGATCTCCGAGTCCGTGCTCCGGGGCGACATCTCCGCGAAGACCGCGCTGGCCTACTCGCGCTACTTCCCCACGATGAGAGCCCAGATCCGGGAGGCTGCGGAGACCGCCCTGAAGGGATACCAGGAAGCTGCCGACAGCGATCCGAGCAACCCCGATATCTACCGCAGGATGATTATCCTCAGTCAGGAGATCGAACCGCGAGACGACCGTCGGTTCCACGCGGCGATCGAGGGACTCCGCCCCGTTTGGCCCGAAGCCGAACTCTGGCTGGATGTGTACCGCCTTGAGAGGCCGACGTCCGCCGCCGCGAAGGACTACGAGAAGCGGATCCGGGCCCTCGATCTCGGCTGGTACGAGCGCGTCGCCATGAGCCGACTCTACGCCCGGGCCGGGATGCCGGAGAGGGCAGAGGCGGAGCGGGCGGCCGCCGAGAGTGAGGCCCTTCGGACGCTCGTGCTCCTGATATCTCTCGCGCTGGTGCTGTTCGTGACGGGGCTCGTCGGCATCGGCCTCCTGATATGGTATTCGAGGAGGAAGCGCGGATGCGATCGAAGCGCCGACCTCCCGGCCTCAAGCGCCGATCCCGTCGTTCGCGCCGACGCCGCGGGATACCTGCTGGAAGCCTTCGTCGTGTACGTTCTCCTGCTCACAGCCGTCCAGTTGATCGGCTCCGCCGCGCTCGATGCGGCGCGCATATCGGCGGAGGCGACCGTCGAGGTCATGTTCACGGCCACGGCCTACCTGTTCTCCGGGATGCTCGCCCTCATCTACCTCTCCGCCCGCCTTCATTCCGTCGGATGGAACTGGGTGGCCGTCGGGCTTCGGTCGAAGGAGCCGCTGAAGGACGCGCTCTGGGGTGTCGGCGCATACGCCGCCGCGCTTCCGCTGGTACTGGTGACCGCCTTCGCCGCGAAGTGGCTCAGCCGATACCTGCCCACCTCCGAGAACGCGATCGTTCCGCTGTTCGTCGAGTCGGAATCGCTCGCCGCCAGGGTCGCGATCTTCCTGCTCGTGGTCGCGGCGGCCCCGTTCTTCGAAGAACTCTTCTTCCGGGGTGTGCTGTTCAGCAGCCTCCGGGCCAGGTGGGGAGTCGGCGCGGGAGTGATCGTCAGCGCCGTCGCGTTCGGGCTGGTCCACCCGCTTCCGCTGGGCCTGCTACCGATACTTGTGCTAGGCATAGTGTTTGCGGTAGCATTCAACCAGAGGGGCTCGCTGCTGACGTGCATCGTCGCGCACGCCTGTAACAACGCGGTCGCGTTTGCACTGCTGTCTATCCTCGCCGGTTGAGGAAGCGGTCTTGCCTCCTTGTCGGCTCCGAAGGAGACTATGAACCCACTGACGCTCGGAATCCTCCTCACGGTCTACGCGGTCATCGTCTGGCTGATGGTCATGATGATCTGGCAGCGGGGCTACCGGGAATGGAAGTCGAACCGAACCGAGCGCCTGCGCGAGGTTCCGGCGAAGGTTCTCGACCGCCGCTCGGATCAGGCATCAGGCCGCTTCTACCTGACGATCGAGTACGGCGGGCGTCAGGGCGACTTCGAGGTCCTCGAGGCGATCTACGCCTCCGCGCGTGTAGGGCAGCTCGGGATTCTGACTCTTCGCGGCGAGAAGTTCGAGGACTACGAGCCGCGCCCCGAGGGTGAAGGCTGGACCGACATCTACGACCGGATGGTGAAGAAGTGACCTATGATCGGACACCGTCATGGAAAAGACCCGGCTCAGGGTGAGAGTCAACCCGCGTGGATCGCGCAACCAGGTTACTGCCTGGGAGGGTGAGGTGCTGCACATCAAGCTTACCGCGCCGCCGGTCGAAGGCGCCGCGAACAAGGCCGCCGTCGAGTTCGTCGCGGAACTGCTGGGTGTCCGGAAGTCGCAGGTAGCCCTCGTCTCCGGCCACACCTCGCGCGACAAGACCTTGGAGATCACCGGCCTATCCGAGGATGACGTCTGCACGCGGCTCTCCGAGTTCTAGTTGTTCGCACATGCGTATGGTATAATGATTCAGGTGGAGACTAGGCGCGATATGAGCGAGAGATCCGAGTATTGGGTTGAACTGGCTGAATACGACCTGGAGACAGCTAACGCGATGTTGGACACGGGCCGATATCTGTACGTGGGCTTCATGTGCCATCAGGTCATCGAGAAGATGATGAAAGCGTACTTCGCGAGAGTCAGGAGCGAGATGCCGCCTTACACTCACAACCTGGAGATGATGGCGGTGCAGTCCTCTCTTGCGGAAAGCCTCACCCCGGAACAACTCGATCTTACCCGACGCCTTGAACCGCTGAATGTAGAGAGCCGATATCCCGCAGACCGCGACATGCTGGCGAAAGCGCTTTCGCCGGAGAAGTGCCGCCTGATTCTCGATCAGACTACGGAATTCTATCTATGGATAAAGCAGAAGCTATCAGAGTAGCCAGGCGATATTCCGACAGGGTGCGCAAGCGCATGCCGGTGCGCAAGGTCGTTTTGTACGGATCGCAGCTTAGCGGCACTGCGCGCGAGGACAGCGACATTGATATTGCGGTAATCACTTGTGGACTTGGCGGTGACTTTCTCGATCTGGCGGCCGAGCTGTACAGGCTGCGGAGCGAGGTAGATATCCACATCGAGCCGATCCTCCTCGATGAAACGCGAGACCGAAGCGGGTTCGTGAAGGAAGTGCTTCGCACCGGTGAACGAATCTACGACGCCGAGGAAGACCCGGAATCCGCCGCCTGACCTTGGGGACAGGATCGCGCAGGTCGCCCTCGCCTCCGGCCACGCCTCCCGCGAAAAGACCTTCGAGATCACTGGCCTCTCGGAGGAGGACCTCCGCGCCCGTCTCTCCGGGAAGTAGTATCAGGCATTGTCTTCCCGATCACGGAACCTTCCTGTAGTAGAGATCCAGGTCGGGGTCCTTGCAGAACGATATGCCCCCGTAAGCACTGACCCCAAAGCCTGTGGTGATCCTCTCTACGGGGTACTGCTTGATGTCTAGGATAGGCTCTGGCACGCTTAGTGCATCTACCAGCCAGAGCGTACCATCGGTGTACTTCCATTTGTTCGTATTTGTCATGGTGGTACCTCCTCTGCTCGGCACGAATGTCTGCGAATACGTTCCGTTTGCATGCAGGACCAGGGTCTCCACTCCGTGGCTCTTGGTGCCCACCCGATGTTCCAGCCGGTATGTACCGACTAACGCGCCGCTCGTGAGGGGAGGCGCACAGCCGCCTGCCGTATACGCAACCCCAAGAGCCACCAAGACGAGTAGCTTTCCCATCAATCTCACGTGGGTACCTCCCCTCTACGGATGAACAGTCCCGGGACAACAATAATCGGACGGCGCAGGGACATTGTACCTATCACACGATCTGTGCCCGGATTCCTGCCTCGCCAATCGGATGCCGAAAACTGTGACGATGTGTCTGGCAAGTGGTATAATATGAGTGTCTACTCGCGCGACAGACGCGGACCAAAGGTGAAGCGCATGCCTGTCTACGAATACAAGTGCTCGAAGTGCGGCGAGAGGTTCTCGCTGTTGGAAACGGTTGACGCCTCAAGAGAGGGCAAGGAATGCCCGAAGTGCGGCGCTACTGAGACAAGCCGGACGCTCTCCGTCTTCTCGTCGCTCAGCCGTTTCCTGGGTGGCGGCGGCGACTGCAAACCCGGCGGGTGAAAGCCCAGGTCCTGAGCCGGTGGTCACCGGCTCTCACATGGGAGTAACGCAATGAAGATGGCTCTCGGAATCGTCATCGGCGGGGCGGTAGGCTACGGGCTGAGCGTCCTCAGCCGCCAGATGGGCGGCGGGTGAAAGATGTTCTGCAACCCGTACGTCGCTGTCGTGCTCGGCGCGGCGTTCGGGCTGTTGCTGGCCCTGGATCGGGCCGGTTGAACCGATCATTTCCCGTGATATCTTTCCTTGTCCACGTGCCAGAGGTCGGTCTCGGGTGACTTGGGACCGCCTTTGAACTCCGGGTACTTCTCCGGAACGAGGCTCTCCACGTGCCCGTCGCAGAACAGGTAGTTGTTGCGACCGCGGTGCCAGGGCTTGTCCGACCTCTGGTAGTGTTTCAGATCAGCGTAGCCGCGCACAAGCGTCCAGTCGCCGCATCGAAAGACGTAGCCCTCGCCGTGGGTGTTGGTTCGGCTCTCCGGCATCCCTTCGTAGAGGAGTATCGTCCGCGACGGCTCGAGGATGTTCGACTTCCTGATCCCGCACAGCCGTTTGAGGCAGTTCGGGAAACGGTCATCCGGGGGCGAACGGAGGAACGAGTTCATGCCGTAGGTTCGGGGCGACCAGGGCGACGCGTAGACTCCGGTGTAGGACGGGCAGCAGAAGATGCTCCTTCCACCCTCGTCCTGGTTCTTCAGGTAGGCGTCAACCCCGCCGCCGCACTCCTGCGCCCAGTAGCTTCGGTCGCCGTCCAGTCCGCCGGGGCAGGGGAGCACGCCGTTCCAGTCGGCGGTATAGAGTTCGAAGGCGACGTACAACTGCTTGAGGTTGGACGTGCATTTGGCGGCGCGGGCCGATTCCCTCGTGGAGATCAACACGGGGAGAAGAATCGCCGCGAGCAGGCCGATGATCGCGATGACGACGAGCAGTTCGACGAGAGTGAGACCGGCAGTACGCTTGAGTCCGTTTCCAGCCATTTGGCACGCTCCGGCGGCGGATGATCGGTGTTGCCCGCGAATCCGCCCGATTATAGCGAACCCGCTCACCGCATGCAAGGGGAAACATCGAGCACCGGCCCATCGTATTGTATGATAGAAGGAAACAGGAGTTCGCGCCCTGACCGCGGGCGCGATCATTGTTGGAGAGACACCCTCAAATGAACCTGCGACAGATCCGCCTCGGGCTTGCCGCCGTCCTGATGATAGTCGCGGTCCTTGCGACTTGCCTCGCAGCGGACGTCCGCAGCGAGATACGCGCCGCGACGAAGGGATTCAAAGACATCACCGTCAAAGCGCGGATAGTCAAGGCCGATCAGAAAGCGCTGGCGAAGATATCCGACGACCTTGCGCGGAGCTACGAGGCGAAGACTACCGTCGTCAAGTACAAGGCGCCCGACAAGATGACCGTTGACGGCAAGCTCGGAATGGTGGCGCTTCGCGTCGTGCAGAACGGCTACAAGAAGTCCTACTGGGTTCCGTCGCTAGGAATACGCAAGACCGAGGACTGCCGGAACGATCCGCACAAGCTGCAGAACGACCTCGACGTCGGCCTGGTCACCGACGAACTCTGGAACGACTACATCGTCCAGGAGGCGGTTATCGAGAAGACCCAGGCCGGCTCCGCATATCGAATCACCTTCGTTCGTCCGGGTTCGACCAGGAGGAACGCCTGCTGGGTGGAGCCCAAGACCTGCAAGCTGCTCAAGATCGAGAGGTACACTTCAGAGGGCGGTCTCAGCGCGCGCTTCATCTACTCAAAGCACAAGGACTACGGCGCGATCTGGGTGCCGGGCCAACTCGACGTCTACAACGGCGACGGCAAGCTTGCGGGTGTCACAGAATATATGGACGTCAAGGTGAACTCCGGCCTCCCGGACTCGGTATTCAAGTTGTAGAGGACGAGTCAAGGAGACGAGGCGACCGCACCGGTCCGCTCCTATCCATCGCTTCTCCCGGCATCCCTCGGTCCACGCCTCTCACCCTCCCCGAATCCTTGACAAGACCCCGTGTACCCAGCTATAATACGTCGGTATTTTCCGCGAGGAGTCAGATGCAGCAGTCACGGATACGCACTGCCGGCTCGGAAATGCGGAAGTCCGCGCGACCTCCCGATCTCGACATGAACGTCCAGTTCGTCAAAGGAGTCGGCGAGCGGATGGCGAAGCTCCTGGGGAAGCTCGGCATCTTCACCGCCCAGGACCTCCTCTGGCATTTCCCGAGGCGCTATGAAGACCGCCGCAGCATGCGTCGGATAGCGCAGCTCCATGCGGGCGAGACGGCGAGCTTTCGGGGCAGGGTGCGCGTCGCGGACAACATGCGGACTCCCCGAAGCGGGACTCTCCTGACCAGGGTGGCGGTCGAGGATGAGTCCGGGGTAGCATACCTGGTCTGGTTCAACCAGTGGTACCTTAAGAATAAGTTCGTCAGACTGCTGGGCAAGGAAATAGTGGTCTATGGGACTGCCCAGTTCGGCACGCGCGGCATAGAGATAGCGAACCCCGAGTGGGAGGAGGTCGGCGAAAGCGGCGACACCCTCTCGTCCGGACGAATAGTTCCGGTCTATCCGCTCACGGAGGGTCTCTTCCAGGGGCGGGTCCGGCGGATCATATACAACGCGCTTGATGCGTTCCTCCCGGTGGTGGAGGAGACGCTTCCGGAGGGGATCCGGACCCGGCGCGGGCTGGTTGACTTGAGGATGGCGCTCCGTCAGATTCACTTTCCGGACAGCGAGGAAGAGCGGGAGACGGCGCGCTTCAGGCTGGTGTACGAGGAGTTCTTCCTGCTCCAACTCGCGCTTGCGCTGCGAAGGCAGAGCGCAGTTGCGGCCGGGCCGGGAATCGCGTTCCACGTGACGCCGGTGTGCGCGAAGCCGCTATACGAGATATTGCCGTTCGATCTGACCGGCGCTCAGAAGCGAGTAATCGCCGAGATCGAGCGGGACATGGCACAGCCGACGATGATGAACCGCCTGATGCAGGGCGACGTCGGTTCGGGGAAGACGGTCGTCGCCCTGGCGGCGATGATGGTCGCCATTCACAACGGCTATCAAGCGGCGCTTATGGCGCCGACCGAGATACTCGCGGAACAGCATTACCTTGTGCTCACTCGATGGGCCGAGCAGCTCGGGCTTCAGACGGCGCTCCTCACCGGGAGCCTCACGGCGAAGGAGAAGCGGGCGTCACGCGAGCGGATAGCATCGGGCGAGGCGCAGATAGTGATCGGCACTCACGCGCTGATCCAGGAAGGCGTGGACTTCGCGCGGCTCGGTCTTGTCATAGTGGACGAGCAGCACCGTTTCGGGGTGCTTCAGAGAGCGGCGCTCAAGGAGAAGGGCTACAACCCGGACATTCTGGTGATGACCGCGACGCCGATCCCGAGGACGCTCGCGCTCACGGTCTACGGCGATCTCGATCTGTCGGTGATAGACGAGATGCCGCCGGGACGCAAGCCGATCCGCACGCACCTCAAGGCGACGGAGGAGCGGCCGAAGATCTATCAGGCCGCGCGGAAGCTGATCTCCGAGGGCAGGCAGGTCTATATCGTATGTCCGCTGATCGAGGAGTCCGAGAGGCTGCAGGCGAAGGCGGCCACCGAGCTTGCCGATCATCTGCGGAACGATGTCTTTCCGGATATCGAGCTTGCCCTGCTGCACGGCCAGATGAAGCCGGCTGAAAAGGACGATATCATGCGCAGGTTCCGAGACGGGGAGGTAAGCGTCCTCGTTTCCACGACGGTCATCGAAGTCGGCGTGGACGTGCCGAATGCCTGCGTGATGTTGGTAGAGGATGCGGAGAGGTTCGGACTGGCACAGCTCCATCAGCTGAGAGGAAGAGTCGGGCGGGGAGCGCACCAGTCTTTCTGTGTGCTGATATCCGACCCGACGACCGACGATGCGCGCGAGCGAATGGTCGTGATGGTCCGGACGAACGACGGGTTCGAGATCGCGGAGGAAGATCTCAGGATACGCGGCCCCGGCGAGTTCTACGGGACCCGCCAGAGCGGGGTGCCTTCCCTCCGGATTGCGAACGTCCTGCGTGACGTGGATATACTGGAGAAGAGCAGGGAGGACGCCTTCGAGATGATCAAGGCGGACCCGGATTTGTCGTTACCGGCGAATCAGGGGCTGACCGATGTTATCATGAAGCGCTTCGAAGGCAGTGATCTCGTAGCGGTGAGTTGAGAGGCGCGCTCTTGGGACGAGAGTCTGTGAAACGAGCAATCTATCCAGGAAGTTTTGATCCTGTCACGAACGGCCATCTGGACATCGTCCAGAGGGCCGCGAGCGTGTTCGACGAGGTGATCGTGGCGGTTGCCCTCAACCTGGACAAGGACGCGATGTTCAGCATCGAGGAGCGCATGGAGATGCTGGGCCGCGCGTGCGCTGACATCCCGGGCGTGAGGATTGACTCGTTTACCGGGCTTCTGGTTCAATATGCTCAGGAGCATCAGGCGAACGTGATAGTCAAGGGTCTTCGCGCCCTGTCGGATTTCGAGTTCGAGTTCGAGATGGCCCTGATGAACCGAAGGCTGGATCGGGATATCGAGACGGTGTTCATGATGACGAACGCCGAGTACTCGTATCTCAGCTCCAGCATCGTCAAGGAGGTTGCCCTCCTTGGCGGTTCGGTCGAGGGTCTCGTCCCGAAGATAGTCGAGGAACGCCTGAGCGCCAAGCTCGGCTCCTCATCTCACGGTCTGAAGGCCGGCGGCCAGAGCCGATCCGGCTTAAGGAGGCGATCAGAATAGATACTCTAGCACTACTGGAAAAGCTTGAGGAACTGCTGGACAACAGCAGGCGGCTCATGAACACCGTCTTCGTCAACGAGGATGAGGTTTTCAGTCTGATCCACAAGCTGCGCGCGTCGTTGCCTGAGGACGTCAAGGCGGCCGGGCGAATAACCCGAGACGCCGACCACATCCTGAGCGACGCTAAGGAGCAGGCTGCGCAGATTGCCGATCAGGCGCGGGCGGACGCCGGCAGAATCGTCGAGGAAGCCAGGGCGGAAGCCATGCGCCTGGTGGACAGCAGCGAAATCAAGACGCTGGCTACCGCTCAGGCGAAGGAGATCATCGCCGCGTCCGAGGACGAAGCGCGGACCACCAAGGCCGGCGCGGACGAGTACGCCAAGGAGATCCTGGTTGATCTCGAAGGTTTTGTCAGCAAGGTGTTGAGCCAGATTCAGCGCGGACGTGACAAGCTGGGATTCAGGGGGGCCGGACCCTCGGAGGATGAATGATGGGTAAGCCCATGGAGGGCATCTATGCTCGCGCTCGCGAAGCTCGGAAGCGGATAGTTCTTCCCGAAGGTCACGATCCTCGAGTGGTGAAGGCCGCTGTGGAGATACGCAAGCGCGATATCGCCTCGCCGATACTCCTCGGGGAGGCCGGGGCCGTTCGCAAGGCCGCGGACGATCAGGGTCTTGCTCTCGCCGGCATCGAGACGGTTGACCCGGCTGTCTCGCCGAGGAGGCAGGCCTACGCCGATCTGCTCTTCGATCTGCGGAAGCACAAGGGCATGACTCCGGAGCAGGCATACGAGCTTGCGGGCAATACACTCTACCACGGCGTGCTCATGATCAAGGCGGGTGATGCCGACGGCGAGGTTTCCGGCGCGACTCACTCTACGGCGGACACGGTGCGTCCGGCCCTGCAGGTACTGAAGACCGCGCCTGGTATCTCGATCGTGTCGAGCTTCTTCGTTATGATCGTTCCGGACTGCGAGTTCGGGGAGCAGGGGCTTTTGCTCTACGCAGACTGCGGGCTTGTCATGAATCCCAGCGCGCAGGAGCTTGCCGAGATCGCGGTCTGCACCGGCAACACGATGAAGGCCCTGTTCGGCTTCGAGCCGACGGTAGCGCTTTTGTCGTTCTCTACGAAGGGCAGCGCGTCCGATCCCCTCGTCGAGAAGGTCGTCGAAGCGACGCGCATCGCGAAGGAGAAGGCGCCCGAAATGTGCATAGACGGCGAGCTTCAGGCGGATGCGGCGCTCGTGCCGTGGGTCGGCCAGAAGAAGTCTCCCGGCAGCCCGGTCGCCGGGAAGGCAAACGTGCTGATATTCCCCGATCTACAGGCGGGCAATATCTGCTACAAGCTGACGGAGCGCCTTGCGAAGGCGGAGGCATACGGGCCTATCCTTCAGGGCGTGGCAAACCCGGTCAACGACCTGTCTAGAGGGTGCGACTGGGAAGACATAGTAAACGTCACGGCGATCACCGCCGTTCAAGCGACACAATAGGCGGTTGGCGGCAGGGGCGACGCATTGGGCGATCGGTGCGCAGAGGTGTCCGATGTCGGCAGTCAATGCTTCGCCCCTGCCGCTTGGCTGGAAGAGCGAGTAGATAATGTTAGTCTTGGTGGTAAATGCCGGCAGTTCGTCGCTGAAGTACCAGCTCATTGATATGTCGAACGAACAGGTGCTGGCGAAGGGTATCGCGGAGCGAATCGGCGCCGGGGGGATGCTCAGGCACGAGACGACCGGCAAGCCGACGGTCGAGAACGAGGTGGACATCCCCGATCACACCGTCGCCATGCGCCTCGTCTTCGACGCCCTCACGAATCCTGGGTCCGGCGCGATTACGGATGTCTCCGAGATCGCGGCGATCGGACATAGGGTCGTTCACGGCGGCGAATCATTCTCAGGTTCGGTCCGGATAGACCGGGAGGTCATAGACGCGGTGTCCCGCCTCAGCGAGCTGGCGCCCCTGCACAACCCGCCGAATCTGATGGGCATCGAGGGAGCGATGAAGGTTATGCCGGACGCCCCGCAGATCGCGGTGTTCGACACCGCCTTCCATCAGAGCATCCCGAAGCACGCGTACATCTATGCCCTTCCCTACGATCTGTACGAGGAACACGGCATCAGGCGCTACGGGTTCCACGGCACCTCGCACAAGTACGTGACCTCCCGCGCGACGAAGATTCTCACTGATCTCGGCATTCCGGTCGAGCAGCAGAAGATCGTCACGTGTCACATCGGCAACGGTGTCAGCTTTACGGCCGTCAAGGGCGGCAAGTCGGTGGACACGAGCATGGGTCTTACACCGGTCGAGGGGCTGGTGATGGGTACCCGGTGCGGAGACATTGATCCGGCGATCCTGCCTTTCCTGCAGAACACGTTCGGCTATTCCGCCGGCGATGTGGACGACCTGATCAACAAGAAGAGCGGGTTGCTGGGTATCACCGGCATCGGCAACGATATGCGCGACATCGAGGCAAATGCCGCTGCCGGGCATGAGAGGGCGAAGCTCGCGTTAGAGATATTCTGTTACCGAGGCCGAAAGTACATCGGCGCATACGCAGCCGCTATGGGCGGCCTCGACTCGGTTGTCTTTACGGCGGGCATCGGAGAACACTCCCCGCCGATCAGGGCCATGATGTGCAGGGATATGGAGTTCCTCGGGATAGAACTCGATCCAGTCAAGAACGAGGAGTGCCGGGGTGAGTGCGACATCAGCACAGGCAAACTGAACGCCCGGATTCTGGTCATACCGACCAACGAGGAACTGGCGATCGCAAGGGAGACCGCCCGCGTCGTTACGGGCGAGAACGGCCGGTAGGCATGAAACTCGATCTCTCGGAGATCACTCAGCACATTGGCATGCGCTCGGTGCAGGAGATTGACGAACCCTGTTTTCCGGAGGATGCCGAGCTGACCTGCGTCTCACCGCTCAGAGGGCGAGTGGATTTGACGAACACTGGCACTCTGCTTCTCGTCAGGGGCAAGGTGGGCGCCGAAGTCCGCCAGCAGTGCGGCCGCTGCCTGAGCGACTTGACGTTGCCAGTCGAAGCGGACATAGACGAGCAGTTCCGTCTGGTGCATATCGGGGATTCTGTTGTGGCCGTCGCCGACGACGAAGAGTCGGAACTCGTCGCGAACAACATACTGGACCTGGAGGAACTGATCAGGCAGAATATGCTGGTCGGGATTCCGATAAGCCCGGTCTGCTCGCCGGAGTGCAGGGGCCTCTGTCCCACGTGCGGGAGCAATCTGAACCAGGGCGAATGCGGTTGCCCGCAGGAGCCCGTCGAGTCCCCGTTCCAGGCACTAGCCGGACTCCTCGAAGAGGAATCGCCGGAGGATTCTTAGCGGCCGCGCGTTTGTGCCGGCCTTCCGAACAGCAAGAAAGAGGTGAATCGAATTGCCGTTACCTAAGAGAAGACATTCCCGAACTCGCGGTGCCAAGCGCCGGACTCACTACAAGCTGGTCGCCCCGAATGTGGTGGACTGCCCGCGGTGCCATGCGCCCCGCCTGCCGCATCACGTCTGCCCGAGCTGCGGCTTCTACAACGGACGTTTGGTCCTGGAAGTCAAGGAGAAGGAAGAAGACTAGGGGAGAGGATCGCCCTTCATGAGAATCGCGGTTGACGCAATGGGCGGCGACTACGCCCCGCTCGAGATCGTCAAGGGAGCCGTCGAAGCAGCTCATCAGCACGGCATTTCCGTGACACTGGTGGGGCATCGCAGCCGGATCGAGGCCGAGTTGGCCAAGTATCCCTCGGCCGGAGCGAAGGTTGAGGTCGTTCACGCCTCCGAGGCGATTGCGATGGACGACAGCCCGACCAACGCCGTCCGACGCAAGGATTCGTCGCTCGTGGTTGCAGCGAACCTGGTCAATTCGGGAGAAGCTCAGGCCATGGTCAGCGCCGGAAACACCGGGGCAGCCATGGCCGTCGCTACTCTCAAGCTCGGGCGCATACCGGGCATCGAGCGCCCGGCCATCGCGTCCATGATCCCATCCGCCAAGTGCCGGGTCGTCCTCCTGGATGCGGGCGCAAACGTGGACTGCGACGTCCACAATCTCCTTCAGTTTGCCATGATGGGGGCGACGTACGCCGAGCGAGTCTTCGGCGTGTCAGAGCCTCGAGTCGGGCTCCTGAGCATCGGCGAGGAGCCATCCAAGGGCGACAAGCTCACAAAGGGCGCCAATCTGCGGCTCTCCGAATCGGACCTGAACTTCATCGGCAACGTCGAGGGCAAGGAGATCTTCCGCGGCGCCGCCGACGTTGTGGTCTGCGACGGATTCGCCGGGAATATCACCCTGAAGGTCACCGAAGGCGTGGCCGAGTTTCTGGTCGCCGTCCTCAAGGAAGAAGTCGAACGCAGCATCCTCGCCAGACTCGGTGTTCTGCTGATGGGTTCGGCCCTCAGACGCGCCCGCGTCTACCTCGACTATGCAGAGTACGGCGGAGCGCCTCTGCTCGGGACCAACGGCATCTGCACAATCAGCCACGGACGTTCAAGCGCCCGCGCGATCCGGAACGCGATCCGGGCCGCCGCGTCCGCCGTAGAGAGCGACGTGGTCGGATGCATAACCGCGGCGGTTCGACAGAAGGAACTTGTCGCCGGTTAGGTGAATCCTCATATGGAATCGGGCCGCGACCCGAGACCCAAATCAACCCACGAAACGGAGACCTCATGGCAGCCGAACTACGCAGTGCCGGCATCGTAGGCATAGGATCATACGCGCCGCCCAAGGTGCTGACGAACGCCGATCTGGAGAAGATCGTCGACACGACCGACGAATGGATCGTCACGCGAAGCGGGATAAGAGAACGTCGGATCGTTAACGAGGGTACTCCGGCTTCGGACCTTGCCTTGGAAGCATCCAGGAAGGCTCTCGACTCGGCGGGGCTTGCTCCCGAGGATCTCGATCTCATCATCTGCGCCACCGTCACGGGAGACATGCCGTTCCCTGCTACCTCCTGCGTCATTCAGCAGAAGCTCGGCATTACCAATACCCCGGCATTCGACCTCCAGGCGGGATGCTCCGGCTGGGTCTACGCAGTCACCACAGCAACTCAATTCGTTCGCACGGGCGCCTACGACAGAGTTCTCGTGATCGGAGTTGACATCCTTACCAGCGTCACCGACTGGACCGACCGAGGCACCTGCGTGCTGTTTGGCGACGGCGCCGGCGCTGCGATAGTCGCTCCTGTGGATGACGGCGCCGGCGTGCTGGCGACCCACCTCGGCGCGGATGGCTCGGGCGCCGATCTGCTCAAGATAGAAGCCGGCGGCTCAAAACTGCGCACGTCTGAGGAAACCGTCCGCAACCGCCTTCACTTGATCAAGATGGAGGGGCGAGAGGTCTTCAAGTTCGCCGTCAAGATTCAGGGAGAAGCTTCCCTCAAGGCGCTGGAAGCATGCGGTCTCACAACTGACGATGTGGATCTGTTCGTGCCTCATCAGGCGAATATCCGCATCATGGAGTCCGCAGCGCAGAGGCTCGGTCTTGCGCCTGAGAAGGTCTTCATCAATGTTGACAGATACGGCAACACCTCGGCTGCCTCGATCCCGCTTGCTCTCGATGAGGCCTATACGACCGGCAGGGTCAAGAAGGGTGATCTCGTTGTGACGGTCGGCTTCGGCGCCGGTCTCACGTGGGCGGCTGCGGTTGTGAAGTGGACGCTATGACGAGACTCGCGTTCGTATTCCCGGGACAGGGATCGCAGTCCGTCGGCATGGGCAAGGATTTGCATGATCGTTTCCCGGTGGTGCGCGATGTCTTCGACGCCGCGGACTGCACTCTGGGTTTCCCGCTCAGCGGGCTCTGTTTCGATGGACCGGAGGAGGACTTGCGCCTCACGTCGAACACTCAGCCGGCGCTCTTCACGGTCAGTGTGGCGGTTCTGCGTCTGCTGGAATCCGAGGGTATCCGGCCGGATGTCGTCGCGGGACACAGCATCGGAGAGTATGCGGCGCTGGTTGCGGCTCGTGCGGCCGCTTTTGAGAACGCCCTCCGGCTCGTGCGCAGGAGGGGCGAACTCATGCAGGCCGCTGGAGTGAAGTATCCCGGAACGATGGCCGCCGTGATAGGCCTGAGCGCGGATCAGGTTCGCGAGATATGCAGTAGAGCGCAGGAGGTCGGCATCGTAGATGTGGCGAACTACAACTCACCAGGTCAGGTGGTCATATCCGGCGAGGCAAGGGCCGTCGAGGCGGCGTCCGGCTATGCGTCCGAGGCCGGCGCGAAGCGGGTGATGCCGCTCAACGTCAGCGGTGCGTTTCACTCCAGGTTGATGCAGCCGGCGGCCGACGAGCTTGCTGCGGAACTGGCTGCGACCGCGATCGTAGACGCCGATATTCCGGTAGTCGCAAACGCCACGGCGGATTATGTGCGGTCGGCTGATGAAATCCGCTCCGCGCTCTCGAAACAGATCGCGGGAAGCGTCCGATGGGAGGAGTCAATCCTCAAGATGGTCTCGGATGGCATCGGCGGGTTTGTGGAGGTCGGTCCGGGCAAGGTGCTCGGCGGTCTGATCAAGCGCACGACCGACTCGGCCGATGTCGCAAACGTTGGCGACGTCGAATCGCTCGAAGCATTCGTCGGTCATTGGAGAGGAGCTAAGCAGTCTTGAAACTGCAGGGCAAAGTTGCTATAGTGACCGGAGCGGGCCGGGAGGGCAAGGGCATCGGCCGATACGTGGCCCTCGCGCTTGCCTCCGAGGGGGCCGACATCGTCATCGCCGACTATGTCGTCGAGGCCGCAGAAGCCGTCGCCGACGAGGTGCGGAAGGCCGGCAGAAGAGCGATCGCGGTCCGGGCCGATGTCGCGCTTCCCGCCGACTGTGATGCGATCGTCCAGCGCGCGCTCGACGAGCTCGGCGGTGTGGACGTTCTCGTGAACAACGCGGGGATCACGCGCGATGCGCTCATCCCGCGGATGTCCGAGCAGGAATGGGATTCGGTGATCGCCACCAATCTGAAAGGCACGTTCAACTGCACGAAGGCGGTCACGCGCACCATGCTCAAACAGCGCAGCGGAAAGATCGTGAATGTCGCGTCCGTCATGGGTATCATCGGCAACCCCGGTCAGGCGAACTACTCGGCTTCGAAGGGCGGAGTGATTGCGCTGACGAAGACGGCGGCTCGCGAGCTCGGGAGCCGAGGGATCAACGTCAACGCCGTGGCGCCGGGCTTTATCCAGACGGCGATGACCGACGATCTTCCTGAGAGCATAAGGGAGAGTATATCGGGTCAGATTCCTCTGAACAGACTCGGAACTTCCGAGGACGTTGCAAGGCTGATAGTGTTTCTCTGCACCGAAGATTCGAGCTATATCACTGGTCAAGTCGTGAACGTTGACGGTGGGATGGTAATGTAAGGAGGTGAACAAGTGCCAACATTCGATCGCGTAAAGAAGGTTGTCGTGGAGCAGCTTGACGTCAACGAGGAAGAGGTTACCTCAGACGCTTCATTCGTGGATGATCTGGGAGCCGATTCCCTCGACGTTGTCGAACTGGTCATGGGTCTCGAGGAGGAGTTCGATATCGAGATCCCTGACGAGGACGCTGAGAAGATCACGACCGTTGCCGATGCCGTAGGCTACATCGAGGAGAAAGCCAAGGTCTAGCGCAGACTGACCTTTCACCAGGCGGACACAGCCGGAAACGCGAAGCGGCGAGTTCGAAGTGCCGGGAGTTCTGTCTCTACTTCGTACCGCTTGTCTTTGTTCTCCGCTGTGTCCGCGCCACAACTGTCTGAGGAGATTCATGGATAGAAGAAGGGTCGCAGTTACGGGAATGGGGGCGATCACCCCGATCGGCCACGGGCACGAAGCCTTCTGGAAGGCGCTGCTGGGCGGCGTCTCCGGGGCCGGGCCCATTACCCACTTCGACGCGTCCGAATATACCACTCGCATCGCCGCCGAAGTCAATGACTTCGATCCTGAGCAGTACATGGAGCGAAAAGAAGCTCGACGGATGGACCGTTTCGTCCAGTTCTCCGTCGCCGCCACAAGACTCGCCATTGAGGACTCGCGGCTCGATCTTGAGTCCACGGATCTGGACCGGGTCGGTGTCCTTATCGGCTCCGGCATCGGCGGTACCAACACTTGGGAGGAACAGCATCGGACGCTGCTCGAGCGAGGTCCCGGCCGCGTAAGTCCGTTCTTCGTCCCGATGCTCATATCCGACATGGCTTCCGGCCAGATCTCAATCATCTACGGTGCAAAGGGCCCGAATTTCGCCGTCGTCACCGCCTGCGCGACGGCCACGCACGCGATTGGAGAGGCCGCGGAGATCATCCGGCGCGGCGCGGCCGATGTGATGATAGCCGGCGGTTCGGAGGCCGCGATCGCCCCGCTGTCCGTTGCGGGGTTCTGCTCGATGAAGGCCCTCAGCACCCGAAACGATGATCCGGCGCGCGCCAGCCGTCCGTTCGACCTGAACCGCGACGGCTTTGTGATGGGCGAGGGCGCCGGGACTCTGATCCTGGAAGCGCTGGATCACGCGCGTGCCCGGGGGGCGAGTATCTACGGCGAACTCATCGGCTACGGAATGAGCGGCGATGCCTTTCACATAACGGCTCCAGCTCCGGAAGGCGAGGGAGCGGCCAGGTCAATGGCTGCTGCGATCTCCAACGCCGGTCTGAAGCCTGCGGACATTGACTATATCAACGCGCACGGCACGTCCACCGACGCAAACGACAAGCTCGAGACCGCTGCGATCAAGACCGTCTTCGGCGCGCACGCCCCGAAGGTTCCGATAAGCGCGACTAAGTCCATGACCGGGCACCTGCTCGGCGCGGGCGGCGCGGTCGAGTCAATCGCGTGCCTCTGCGCGATCAGAGACGGCATCGTGCATCCGACGATCAACTACGAAACGCCCGACCCCGAATGCGATCTCGACTACGTTCCGAACACGGCACGCAAGCTGGATGTCCGTGTCGCGATGTCAAACTCGTTCGGATTCGGCGGGCACAATGCAACGCTGGTCTTCGCGCGCTGTGATTAGACACGCGTCGCCGCAAGTGGTAGACTGTTGTCAAGTGCCGCTGTCTGCGGTCTCTTTCGAAACGAATGGGGGCGATTGAATGCAGTACTGCCCGAGGTGTGGAAGCGCCAATCAGGATGATCGCGCGGCTTGCTGGAAGTGCTTCGGCCAGTTGCAGCAGGTTGCCGGCAGGAAGGCGCAGTCCATCCTGCTGACGGATCGGGACGCGCCGCCGTCCGCCGTGATTCCTGCGGCGCCCGAAATCGAGGAAGCGCCTGTCGCCGAGCCGATTCAGATCCCGGAGCTCGCCGAACCCGTGCCGGAGGTGCCGATTGCCGCGCCTGAAGAACCGTCGCAGGTCGCTGAGGAACTCGTGCCGGTGATCGCCGATCAACCCGACGCCGGGGACACGCCCGCGAGCGACTTTGCCATCGCGGCGCCGACCTTTGAGCCTGCGGTAGAGTTTGAGGTCGAGTCCGAGGACGAAGAGCCTCTGTCCCACGGAGTTGTTGACCTCGACGCGCCCGAGTCGCCTGTCGTCGCATCCAGGGAACTGGACGCTGAAGCGCCTGCGGTCGAGCCGGCTGCGGAAGACGAGCTTCCGTGGTGGATGACTCAGGACGAGCAGGCGCCCGAGACCGACAAGGAATCTACCGTGCTCGATCTCGACCAAGGTCTGGAGTACACATCCGTAGACGACGCCCGAGAGACCGTCTCGTTCGAGGAAGCAGAGGAGTCCGACGAGGATCCGCCGCCTGCCAACGCCTGATCAGGCGGCTGCACTGAATGTCTATCAGCATTCGGGGCCGTGGGCGCGCAGGCGTTCACGGCCTCGGTTGCACTCAGGTCATTTTGAGGAGAGCGAAGGTGAGTTCATTGTCTATTTCAGAGAGAGCCCGCAAGGCCAGCCCGTCGCCGACCCTTGCCATCACTGCCAAAGCGAAGCAAATGAAAGCCGACGGCATTGACGTTGTCAGCTTCGGAGCCGGCGAGCCGGATTTCGACACTCCGCAGAACGTAAAGGATGCATGCATCAAGGCGCTTCAAGGGGGTATGACGAAGTATACCCCGACCTCGGGAACGCCCGAGCTGAAGCAGGCCATCTGCGAAAAGCTCAAGAGAGACAACGGACTCGAGTACAAGCCCTCGCAGATCATTGCCTCGATCGGTGCGAAGCACTCTCTCTACAACGTCATGCTCGCCCTGTGCGACCCCGGCGACGAAGTGATCATTCCCGCGCCGTACTGGGTGAGCTATCCGGAGATGGTCAAGCTCGCGGATGGTGTTCCTGTCTACGTGCAGACCGACGAGAGCACAGGCTTCCGCATGACCCCCGAGATGCTCCGAGCGGCGATTACGCCCAAAACGAAGGCGCTCGTGCTCAATAGCCCAAGCAATCCGACCGGCGCGATCTACGATCCGTCGGCGATCGAGCATATCGCGAAGATCGCGGTCGAGAATGGTGTCTACGTGATCTCCGACGAGATCTACGAGAAGCTGGTCTATGGCGACAACAGGCAAGTCAGCATCGCCTCGTTCGGCGAGGAGATCAAGAAGCTTACGCTGACCGTCAACGGCCTCTCGAAGAGCCACTCGATGACCGGTTGGCGTGTCGGATATACGGCGGGCGAGCAGGATATCATCAGCGGCATGTCCCGCATCCAGGACCACAGCACCTCGAACCCCGTGTCGTTCGTACAGGCCGGTGCTATCGAGGCGTTGATCGGCCCGCAGGACGCGGTCGAGGAGATGCGTCAGGCGTTTGACGAGCGGCGGAAGGTCATCGTTGACGGCCTGAATGCAATCCCCGGAGTCGTCTGCCCGAATCCCGGCGGCGCGTTCTACGTCTTCCCGAACGTCTCGGCGTACTACGGCAAGTCGTTTGACGGCAAGACGGTGAGCGGTTCTGACTCGTTCGGAGAGTTCCTGCTGAACGAGGCGAAGGTGGCGGTTATCCCGGGATCCGGCTTCGGCGCTGACCAGAACGTCCGCCTGTCGTACGCCACTTCGATGGAGAACATCAAGAAGGGTGTTGCGCGAATCGGCGAGGCAGTCGTGAAACTGAGCGGATAGGTCCTGCGATGCCACTCAGCGATTTCCAGAAACTCGCGCGAAGGCTGAAGATCAAGAAGGCCGATCAGCCTCTGCTTCGGCAGGCTCTCACGCATAAGTCCTACCTGGGCGAAACGTGCGGCGCCGAGTGCAACGAGAGGATGGAGTTTCTCGGCGATTCGGTGCTCGGCCTGGTGGTTGCCGAGCATCTTTACTCCCGGTTCGCCGACAAGCCTGAGGGCGATCTCGCCAAGGCCAAGGCAGTCGCGGTCAGCGAACCGATCCTTGCCGTCGCCGCGAGGAAGATCGGGCTCGCCCCGGGGCTCCTTCTCAGCATGGGCGAGGAGTCGTCCGGGGGGCGCGACAGACCCTCGATACTCGCCGACGCCTTTGAGGCATTGATCGCCGCCGTCTATCTCATCGGCGGGATGGAGGACGCCCGCCGGCTGATACTTCGATCCCTCGGTCCGCTCCTCAATGACATCGAGCGCGAGGAGCACCACCGCAACTACAAATCGCTTCTTCAGGAGATCAGCCAGAGCCGCTACAAGAAGGCCCCCGAGTATTTCGTCGTTTCCTCGTCCGGGGCCGATCACGACAAGACGTTTCTGGTCGAGGCCCGCCTCAGCGGAGAGGCTCTCGGGACCGGATCCGGCAAGAGCAAGAAGCAGGCCGAGCAGGCGGCCGCGCTCAATGCACTCGAGCATCCGAAGTTTGCGGCATCCTGTAAGGAGTCATCGAAATGAGCGACAATCGCGCCGAGATCGGCGTGTACGGCGGTTCCGGTTTCTACGAGTTCCTCTCCGATGTCGAGGAGATCGAGGTTGAGACTCCCTATGGGCCACCGAGCGATCTCGTGGCAATTGCGACTGTCGCCGGGAGGCGGGTGGCATTTCTCCCGCGCCACGGACGGCGGCATGCCCTTCCTCCACACATGATCCCGTACCGCGCAAACGCCTGGGCAATGAAGGAACTCGGCGTGACGCGCATCATCGGCCCGGCGGCGGTCGGAAGCCTGCAGCCTCACATCAAGCCGGGTGACTTCGTGGTCTGCGACCAGTTCGTTGACCGAACGAGCGGCCGGGCGGACACCTTCTACGATGGTCCCGATGTTGTCCATGTCATGGGCGCGGAGCCGTACTGCGGTCGGATGCGCGCGCTGGCGGTCGAGTCCATCAAGTCGCACGGCATTCCCGTCCACGAACACGGCACGGTCGTCGTCATCCAGGGGCCGAGATTCTCCACCCGCGCGGAAAGCTCCTGGTTCACGAAGATGGGCTGGGACGTGGTGAACATGACCCAGCACCCCGAGGTGATTCTGGCCCGCGAACTCGGGATGTGCTACGTCAACATCTCCCTCATCACGGACTACGATGCGGGCTGCGTCGGCCAGGCAGGCGTCGAGCCGGTCAATGCGGGAGAAGTCGTCAGGGTGCTCAAGCAGAACAACGAGCGGGTGCGCAGCGTCATCCTCGACATGATCGAACGGATGGAGGCCGGCTCCTGCCCGGAGTGCCTCGCTGCGATGGAGCACGCCCGACTGGAGTAGCATCATGCAGGACGACATCCGGCCGGTCGATCTTGTTGACGGCAAGGTCAGGCTGATTGACCAGACCCTCATCCCCGATCAGCTCAGGTTCGTCGAGTGCGCCGACTACCGAGAGGTGGCCGACGCCATCCGCGCGATGGTCGTGCGAGGCGCTCCCGCCATCGGCGTTGCGGCGGCGCTCGGGATCGCACTGGGAGCGCGCGGCATCGAGGCTGATGATCCCGCGGAGTTCATTCGCCGTCTCGAGCAGATCGCCGGCGAGTTTCGTTCCACCCGCCCGACCGCCGTCAACCTCTTCTGGGCGATAGACCGCATGCTCGACACCGCACGGGAGCACCTCGACAAGCCTCTCGACGAGATGAAGGTCGTCCTCACAGCCGCGGCGACCGCCATCCTCTCGGACGACATAGACGTAAACCGTGCCATCGGACGGAACGGCGCCGAGTTGCTCGACGACGACTGCACCGTCCTGACCCACTGCAACGCCGGCGCTCTCGCCACTGCAGGATACGGCACCGCCCTCGGCGTCATCCGCGCGGCGTTCGAGTCGGGCAAGCGGATCAGGGTTCTCGCCGACGAGACGCGCCCGCGCCTCCAGGGCATGAAACTCACTGCCTGGGAGCTTTCGCGCATCGGCGTGCCCGTAACGATCATTACCGACGGCATGGCGGGGTGGGCGATGTCCAGCGGCGCGGTGGACTGCGTGATCGTCGGGGCCGACCGGATAGCGGCGAACGGAGACACGGCGAACAAGATCGGCACATACGGGCTGGCGGTACTGGCGAAGGCGCACGAGATACCCTTCTACGTCGCGGCCCCGATCTCCACTGTGGACTTCAGTATCCCGGACGGCTCGCGCATCCCCATCGAGGAGCGCGACGAGCGAGAGGTAACCCATATCGGCGGAGTGCGCCTCGCCCCAGAGGGAGTCCGCGCCTGGAACCCGGCGTTCGACGTGACTCCGGCGGGATACGTTACAGCCTTCATAACAGAGAAGGGCGTCCTTCGGCCCGCGAAGCTTGCGGTATCCGGCGGTCTGTGATAGTGCTCTACACAAAAAAAGAAGCCCGCTCGGATGAGCGGGCTGCCTCATGGGGGATGGCAATCACCGGCCATCGGTGACGGCCGGACCACGTTGGATGAAGAAGCGTATATCTGCAATCGGCACCCGGCCTGCCCTTGCAGAACCAAGCACCATCTATACAGACGGTGCTAACCCCGCAAAAGTTCCAGGGTTGGCAAAAAAAAGACGCCCGCGCGCCATGAAAAACGGTGCGCGGGCATCCAGAAGATGCCTCGGCAGGAGCGTCGGCGATCATGAAGCGATCACTCCGGCATGCTCCTTACGCAAGGTTGGAAGGAGTAGAGTACACAGGGGCATATTGCAAGAACCGTGCCATTCGGCCCGACAAGCTCAACAATTCTTCGACACCAGCCTGCAGGAGAACCACTCGGAGTAGATCCGGTATCCCAGCGACTTCGCGGTCCGCACCGACGCAGTGTTGTTCTCGTCTACGCGGTAGAGCGGCACGCGCCCGGAGTCCTGCACGGCCTTAGTGACCGCCGATACGCACGACTTGCCGTACCCGCGGCCCCGGTACTCCTCTCCCGTCAGGATCAGCACCTCGCCGACCTCGTCCTGCATGTACGGAATCTTGTACTCCGCCGCGAATGATACGTAGTAGCCGTGCCTGAGTATCCCGTAAGCCGTGCCCTGGCATACCGACCAGTAAATGTTGTCCCACATGTACTTGAGCATCCGCTCATCGCCCGCCAGCAGCATGAACTTGTGCCTGTCGTCGGGCATCACCTGCCGGACCTCGTAGTTAGGATGAAACCTGAGGGTCTGCGGCGTGCAGTAGAAGACGAACCCTTTGAAAGGCTGGATGTCTCCGAGGTGAGAGAGCTTCCTGCGGGTGAGAGTGATCATCTCCTGCTGGAAGATCGGATCGAAGATGATGGAAGGATCGGCGCCCGGTGGCACGAGTTCCTTGGCGTCCTCGTAGAGCGCGTTGTGTACCGAGATTACTCCCCGGCGAAATGCGGTTCCGCACAGTACAAGCCGGACGTACTCCCAGAAGGTGTCCTCGATCTCACGCATCGGCGAGGAGACGAGTCGAACGGTCCCGGGCTCCACCGTGCGGCGGTCCGTGCCCAGGAAGATGGAAAAGTAGCGATCCAGAACGGAGACGATCTCGTCCACAGCTCGACAACCCACCCGGAGTCCTCATGGGGATGATACCACAAACGCGGCGCGGCTCGCCATGCTTTCCGGCGCGCCCTGCGGGTTCCGGCAGTCACCACAGCGCCTGATCCGGCGACCGGACGCCCTTCCCGATGAGGCTTATCCCGGTCCGGATGCGCTCTCTCTGCTCATCGGTGAGCGGCCGGTTCCAGCTTATGATGCCGATGTTCCGCGAGGCGGACGCGTCGTACACGGCGTCGAGGTCCTGCATCTCCGGATTGCCGAAGTTGACGCCGAGGACGCCTGGAGTGTCAAGGATGTGCGGCAGGATCTGGTGTCCCTGCCCGCAGTAGTGGATCCATCCGCCGCCGAACTCCGCGAGAGCGCGCTGGTTGTATGGCCGGCAGAACTCCAGGTAGGAGGACCCTGAGATGTTCGTCGGTGCGTCCTCGCAGATGCGCACCCCGCCCCGAACCTTGGTCTGCGAATGAAAGCTCCAGTCGTTCCCTTCACCGATCAGTTCTTTCTGCACCTGCGTGAATCGGCAGTAGGTCCGGGTGACGAGATCGAGCAGACGGTGGACGAGGTCCGGATCGTCGTAAATCTCCGTGTAAATCCGGTGGCCCATGACCAGGTGCGCGGTGTCGAACGGACCCTGGGTATCGCAGATGAAGACGCGTACCGCCTTGCTGAGGTTCGGGTGCTTCGACAGCGCGTCGAGATAGAACCGCTCGGTCTCGAGCACGCGCGGGCCGAGCCCGGCAGCACTCACGTCGGGGATGCCCCGGTCGAGCGCATCGAGCAGCTCCCGCTCGGAGAGCGCCTCGCACCAGGGCATATTGTTCATCGTGAGCGATATCTCGCAGCCGAAGAGTGAAGCCATCGTACCGACGCCGTAGTTCGCTCGGATGGTGTACATCCGGTCGTCCCGCAGTTTCGCGCCGGCATAGACGCCCGCCAGTTCGTTCACTAGCATCTTTTCGATGTCGTGAAACGCTTCCGAGTAGGGGTACGTCGGCCAGCCCTCGACTCCGACGGCCTCGATCAGCGGCAGACGCGGGACCTCGCGATAGAGGAGCGCATCCTCCAGTATCCGTTCGGACTCGGCGGCGTGCGCGGGATCCACGAGGGCATCGAGTTCTGCGAGTCGTTCGTGAAGATCAGGTACCGGCATCAGCTCATTCTCTTGATTGCGTCTTCCATGATATCAAGACCCTTATTGAGAAGCTCCTCGGTGATCACTAGCGGCGGCGCGATCCGGATCACGTTGCCATGGAAGCCGATAGGCGCGATCATCATCAGGCCTCCCTGGTAAGCAGCCTCGATGATCTTTCGCGTCGCCTCGGCGTCCGGCGTCCTGGCAGCCTTGTCCCTCACGATCTCCACTCCGGCGACCAGACCCATGCTGCGGACGTCACCGACCATCTCGTACTTCCGCATCATGTCGTTGAGGCGGTCGAGCATCACCTGCCCGAGCGCCGCCGACTTCTCGACGAGGTTCTCCTCCTCGATGACTTCGATCGAGGTCAGCGCGGCTCGCGAGCAGAGCGGATTGCCGCCGCTCGTGCTGGACATACTGCCCGGTTCGAGGACGTCGAAGATTCTCGACTCGCCGACGAGCGCGGAGATCGGCACGCCGCTCCCGATGCCTTTCCCCAGGCAGAGCAGATTCGGCTTGATCCCCCAGTGCTCGTAGGCGAACATCTTGCCCGTGCGACCGAACGACGACTGCACCTCGTCGAGGATGAATACGATGTCGCGCTCCTCGCACCACTTCTTCAGTCGCTGCATGTAGTCGCCGGGAGGGATGATCGAGCCGGCGCCGCCCTGATACGATTCGGTAATCAGCGCTCCGACGTTGCCGGTGCTCTCTGTGTCAATCAGGCGGTCGAGGTAGCGAAGGCAGGTGAAGTTGCAGTCAGGATAGGTCTGCTCGAACGCGCACCGGTAGCAGTAGGCGTTCGGCGCGTGCAGTACGCCGGGCACCATCGGCCCGAAGCCCCGCTTGACGCCCTGCTTGCCGCCGACGCTCATCGCCATGTAGGTCCGGCCGTGGAAAGCGCCGTGGAAGGCAATGATCTCGTACTTGCCGGTGTATCGTCGCGCGACCTTCATCGCCGACTCGGTTGCTTCCGCGCCGGTCGAGAGGATGAACGCCTTGTCGAGGTTGTCACACGTGATGTCCACGAGCTTCTTCGCGAGCCGCGCCCTCCAGGGGTTGACGAAATCGTAGGAGTTCATGACGTCCCCGGCCTGCTCCCGGATAGCCGCCACCTGCTTCGGATGGCAGTGGCCGATGTTCGTCACCAATACGCCGGACGTGAAGTCAATGAACGTGTTTCCGTCTACATCCTCGACGACCGCTCCCTCGGCTCTCTGCCAGACAGCAGGCACCTGGTCGGACATCGAGTTGGGCTCGTACTGCCGGGACATCTCTATGTACTTCCGGGCGTTCGGCCCGGGCAGATCGGTCTTGATGTTCGGTATCATAGCTTCACTATCTCCCCTGTCTCCATGCTCTGGTGAATCGCCGCGCAGATGCGTGTTACCTCGCGGCCGTCCTCGCCCGACGGATACTTGCCCGCCAGAGAATCGAGGCTCCCTCCGCTTTTCAGAAACTCGACGTTATACGCGAAGTCGGCGATGCTCTCAACGCCGTAGCCTCTGTAGACGGTTCGCCCGTGCTTGTCTTTCTCCTCGCGCATGAAGTTGTTGTTCCAGGTGCGCATTCCCTCGTCCTGGAAACACGACCGGTCGCCACGGTCCTGGCTGTCAACCTCCCAGAGGCCGTCCGTGCCGACGATCCGCATTCCCTGGTTCACTATCGCTTCGAACTTGCGGGGGATGATCCAGGAGACGTCGAACGAGAACGACGCGCCGTTCTTGAAGACCACTTTCGCGCTTGCCGAGTCGTACATGTCTATCCCGAACTCACCGAGCAGCTTCTTCTTGCTCCCGGTGGCGTAGACCGAGTCGCCGTCCGACTTGATGATCCAGCGGACGAGGTCTACGAAGTGGCTGCCGAGGAACCATACCGGCGAACCGTGCGGCGCCCAGTGCGCGAACCAGTCCACTGGCACCTCGATCCGGTCCTCCATGTAGCAGTGGCCGTAGAGCGGGGTGCCGATCTTCCCGGCGCCGACTCCGGCTTCGACCGCCATGTGGTCGGGATCATACCGTTTGTGGAAGTCAACCTGCAGCAGGACGTTGCTTTTCTTCGCAGCCTCGATCATCTCGGTACAGCCCTCGACGGTCACATCGAGAGGCTTCTCGCACAGGATGTGCTTGCCCTGATTCGCGGCGTAGACGACTATCTCGCGGTGAAGGAAGTCCGGGGTGACGACCGTGACGCCGTCAATGTCCTCCTTCTCGAGCATCTCCCTGTAGTCGAGGTATCCCTTGACGCCATATTGCGGCTCGTAGAGGTCAATCTCGTCCTGCTTGATGGTGCTGAACCCCTTAAGTTCGGCGACCCCCAGCATCTCGAGCTGCTTGAACGTCTTCAGGTGAACCTCGCCGAACTTCCCGGCGCCGACTATTGCTATCCTGACCGGCATATGTTTCCTCCTACGGCAAAAGACCGCAGGCCGACGGATGCCGGTCTACGGTCTGCAGTCCAATGTCTACCGTCTTGCTCCATACTAACCGATTACGAGGCTTTCCAGCAACTCGCTTATGCTGATCTCGCATCCGGCCATAACGGTGTCCGCGCCGCCGTAGTAGATCACGAGACGATCATCCTCCGCGATCGCGCCGCAAGAGAAGCAGACATTCGGCACGAAACCGTCTATCTCGTAGGGTTGCTCGGGGCTCAGTATCGGCTCCGTACCGCGCGCGATTATCTCGTGGGGTTCGTCCGGCGCGAGCAGCAGCGCACCCAGGCAGTAGTGGTTTTCCGGCGTGGAGCCGTGGTATATCTCCAGCCAGCCTCGCTCCGTCTTGATCGGCACAGCGCCTGCCCCGATGCGCCCGCTGTCCCATGCGTCCTCGCGTATGCCCATCAGGAAGTGATGCTCGCCCCAGGCCATCAGGTCGGGCGAGTAAGCGACCCACATATTCGGCGCGCCGAACATCCGCGGCACCGGCCGATGCAGCGCGACGAAACGGCCGTTCACCTTCTCTGGGAATATGGCGACGTCGAGGTTCTCAGGCGCAAAGATGATACCCTTCTTTTCGAAATGCTGCCAGTCCGTCGTCGTCGCCAGGCTGACGCATATCCCGTTCGGCGCGACGCTCTTGTATGCGATGTAGTATGTCCCCGCGATCTCCGTCACCCGCGGATCCTCGAGCCCGTAGGCCTCGGACGCGCGGTCGGGCCAGAGCGCGGGATTCGGGTCAACGGTGAAGTTGACACCGTCCCTGCTCCGCGCGACTCTCAGGTGAGAGATCGAGGTCAGCAGCGTGCCTTTGGGGGTTATGATCGCCCTCGGATCGCGGAAGTCCATGCTCCCGTCTTCCTTCGAGAACTCGCGGATGCATATTCCGCCGGCCTCCAGCACGGGTACGCGGACGACTTTCTCGTCACCGCGCGCCCACTCCGCGACCCTGAGCAGCAGGATGATCTCGTCCCCGTATTTCGCCACGCCGGCGTTGAAGACGCAGACGACCTCGAACTCAGGTCTGGTCGGCGGCACGTCCGCCGGCGTGATCAATGGGTTCTGCGCAAACCGAACCGCTTTCATTGGTTACCCCTCTATCGAACAGCCGCACGTGCATTCAGCACCACGGCGACACATATCCTATCGTTCATACCCACAAACGTCGTCCGCCCATTCATATGCGGAAAGTCTGGATAGTATTCCGCGCTGGGCGTGCATTCTCCTTGCCGGTTTCGGTTGATACTCGTCCATGTTTCCGGTTGTCAGTGCGGGTCCACACGAGCAATGAAGGGATTGGGTTGATGCCGTGGCGAAACTTGGGGTCAGTGGCGGCCATGCGAATCTACGACATCATCCTCAAGAAGCGCGACGGCGGGGAGTTGACCGCCGAGGAGATCGAGGCCATCGTCGGCGGATACGCCCGGGGCGAAGTGTCTGACGCGCAGGCGGCGGCGTGGCTGATGGCCGTCTGCTTCCGAGGCATGACTCCGCGCGAGACCGCCGACCTCACGATGACTATGGTCCACTCCGGCGAGGTGCTCGACCTCAGTTACATCCCTGGCACCAAGATCGACAAGCACAGCACCGGTGGAGTGGGGGACAAGACAACTCTCGTCCTCGTGCCGCTCTGGGCTGGAGCGGGTGTTCCTGTCGCCAAGATGTCCGGCAGGTCGCTCGGCCATACCGGCGGGACAGCCGACAAGCTCGAAGCGATTCCGGGGTTCCGCGTGGCCTTGACTCCCGAGGAAGTCATCTCGCAGGTGACGCGCGTCGGGGCCGTCATGGCGACCCAGACCGCCGACCTCACGCCAGCCGACAAGAAGCTCTACGCCCTCCGCGACCTGACCGCGACCGTGGACTGCATCCCCCTGATCGCGGCAAGCGTGATGAGCAAGAAGATCGCTTCCTGCGCCGATGCAATCTTGCTCGATGTGAAAGTCGGCTCGGGTGCGTTCATGAAGACGCTCAAGGAAGCGAGAGAACTCGCGTCCGGGATGGTCGAGATCGGCAGGCAGGTCGGTCGGGAGACCGTCGCCGTCATCACGGATATGGAACAGCCGCTTGGACGCGCGGTCGGCAACGCGGTCGAGGTCCGGGAGGCCATTGAGGCGCTGAACGGCGGCGGGCCGGACGACTTAGTGGAGTTGTGCGTGAACCTGGGCGGTCTCGGGCTCGTTCTCGGCCGAAAGGCGGAGACCCCCGAGGAGGGCGAACGCATCATAAGCCGGATGCTGTCGGACGGCCGGGGCGCGGCGAAGCTCCGGGAGATCATCGAGGCCCAGGGGGGCGATCCGTCGGTTGTGGACGATCCCTCTCTGCTACCGCAGGCTCCGCTGGTGCGCGCCGTGCCCGCACCCGAATCGGGATTCGTCACCCGTCTCGACGCGATGGACGTTGCTCAGGCCGCCGTGGAACTCGGGTGCGGCCGCTCGGAAGCCGGATGTCAGCCCGACCTCTCCGCAGGCATCTTTCTGCGCGCAAAGATCGGCGACTCAGTCCGTTCGGGCGAGCCGCTTGCCGACATCCATGCCACGGATGATTCCTCGGCAGGCCGCGCGGTGGGTATTCTGCTCGGGGCATTCGATTTTGGGCCGTCGCCGATCGACCGCGCCCCTCTGGTGCGCGAGGTAATCCGCCGCCGGTAGCCCCTCTGCGCAAAATCCTCCCTAAGGCGAGTAAACGCACGTGCCGACAATGATAGATGCGTGTGTTCGCGCAGATGGGAGCAAGTCCATGATGCCGGTGTCAATGCAAGACAGCGCCGGGTCGCATCCCCCCGCGTCTCCCGGCAAAGAAGCCGCCATCGCGGCCCAGTTGCCGTTCGAGGGCGACAACTCCAGGCTCTTCGGCGATCTGATCGCCGCGCTCTCCTACATCCTCGACGTGCAGGAGAACCCCAGGCTCTACCACGCCTGGCGGGTCGCAGCCGTCGCGGCTTCGATGGCGGAGCAGATCGTCCCCGCCCAGGCATCGGATGTCTTCTACGCCGCTCTGCTTCACGACGTCGGCGCGATGGGTTCTTTCTCCCACATTATCCACTACCCGACGCTCTACAGCCAGACATCCAGGCCGGAGATCGTCTCGCATCCCCAGCGCGGCAAGGAGATCATTCTAGGCATTCCCGGGCTCGAACTTTCGGCCGAGTTCGTCGCCGACCACCACGAGTGGTGGAACGGCGCGGGTTACCCGTCTCATAAGACCTCCGACGACATCCCGATCGGCGCGCAGCTCATTCGGATCGCCGACAGCGCCGACATGAACCGGCGGTTTCAGCCCGATACCTCCGTCGAGCAGACCCTTCAGACGATGGGCCTCATGGCGCGCGTCGAGGTCAACCCGGAAGTGATCGAAGCGTTCAGAAAGGTCGTCTCCGACCAGAACTTCTTCCGCCAGCTGGTTGACGAAACGAGCCTCCGCACCCTCATCCAGCACATGGAGTCGAGCGTCACGGGCCCGATATTCCGTCCGAACGCGGACGTTCTCGGCACGATGCTGACCGTCTTCGCGCGGGTGATCGATGCCAAGCACGGGTTCACCACGGGGCACTCGGAGCGAGTCGCCCGATATGCATCCGAACTCGCGCAGGCGATGCGGCTGGCGCACAATGAGGTCGTTACCGTGCGGTTCGCGGGTCTCCTGCACGATGCCGGCAAGGTCGCCGTGCCGCTCGCGATCATGAACAAGCCGGGACCGCTCGGTCCGGTCGAGTTCGGCAAGGTGAAGGACCACCCAAAGCTTACGATGGACATCCTCAAGAACATCGTGCATCTGTCCGAGTTCGCCTGGATTGCGGGCCACCACCACGAGCGTTGGGACGGCAAGGGGTATCCGGACGGACTCGCCGGCGAGGAGATACCTCTTCTTTCGAGGATACTGGCGGTCGCCGATGCGGTTGACGCGATAACTTCTCCCAGGTCATACAAGGCTGAGAAATCTGCGCCGGAGATGCTCGCGATTCTGCACGAGGGAGCGGGGACGCAGTTCGATCCTCAGGTGGTGGATGCGGCCCATTCCGCCTGGCAGCCCGCCGCCCGCGAAGCGGCCTAGAAGAGGCTCTGCTGTCCCGCAGCTTCCGCCTTCCGAAGGCGCGCCGAGCGGCTCGGATTCGGGAAGAGCGTGTCGAACTCCGGGCCGAACGCCTCTCGTAACCTGCACGCGAACTTGTAGAGCTTGTCGAGTACCTTCTCGGTATCCTCGTCTCGCGCGTACTCCTCGATCAGCCCGAGCGTGCCGTCCTCCTTCTCGTAGACGGTGATGTACTCTCCGACTCGAAGCCCCCGCGCAACTAGCGCCAGCCTCTTCCGCTGGGCGCTGCTGAACGTCCGCTGAGTGATACGCTCCCGACGCGCGAACTGCTCGACCGGCAGTTCCCTGCGGACGATGCGGTCCGTCAGCTCCTTGTACATGCGGCCGATCCCTTGCATGTCGCCCTTGACGAGCAGGTCCACCGCCGAGGAGATGAACTCCCGGCCGAACGGTTCGTCCGCGCGAGAGCGGACCGACGCCCCCTTGAAGGTCTTGGCGCCGTCGTATCCGATCAGCACATAGTTCTTGATCTTGAGCGAGAGCATTGCCGCGTACCGGCCGTCGTGAGCCAGGCGAATCCCCTCCGGCAGTCCTCGCCCGATCTCCTCGATCAACGCTTCCTCCGCCTCGAGGCTCTCCACCGATTCGGGCGGCTGGAAGTAGACGCCGTCGGTGTCAATCTCAATCACATGTCCGCCGAGCCGCTCGATCGAGTCCGCTATCTGCAGCACGAGCCGCTGCCCGGACGAGGTGATCCGCTCCGCCGCGTCCATGTCGTTGAAGTTGAACGCCGGCGAGCCGAGGTAGCCGTAGAAGGAGTTGATCAGGATCTTGAACGAGTTCTGAAGGCCGTCCCAGTAGTGTTTCTCATCCTCGGGCAGGGATTCGGATTTCGCCCGCGACTTCGCCTCGAACCTGCGGCGCGTAAGCTCCTCCAGCGCGGGGAGGAAGACGTCCAGTACGTCCGACTCGGGCTTGATCCTCATACTAAGCATAAGGCTCGGGTACAGGCTCTCGACGTCGCACTTGACAACGCGGCGCACCAGCCCCGCCATCCGAATCTCGGTGTATCCGCCCGCGACCGCCCGCCCCGACTGCGGCCACGAGATCGCGTGTCCCCGGCGAAGGTACTCTCGGATCAGGATCGCGTTGATCTTCTCGCCGGTCCCGGTGGTCGCCACCGCCTGGTACGAGTCCGGTGACATCTGCGTCAGGTAGAACTCCGCCGGGCAGACGAGCGCCGCGAGCTTCCGCGTCTCCCGGACGTCGTGCCGCGCGTAGAGCTTGATCGTCTCGGGGTCGGTCGCCCAGAGCCCCGCGATGCGGTCGCCCGGAATGTAGACACGCTCCGGCTCGGCGAGGCCGTAGACCCGCGCGCATTCCTTCAGGCCGTACCGATCGAGCTGACCCTTGGCGACGTCGAACCTCTGGGTCGAGAAGAGCGTGTCAATGATGTGTCTGCCGTGGACATAGGCCGGTACGAAGGGACGGGAGTTCCCTCCGATCGGGCAGTTCCGCTCCGACCCGTAGGTCATCTCTGAGCCGTCGCGCCCGAGGGTCAGCCGGACACCCAGTCTCTTTGCTCGCGCCGAGATGTATGGGAGGTCGAACCCGAAGACGTTGTGCCCTTCGAGCACGTCCGGGTCGCGATCCCGCACGGTCTTAACGAAACTCCGCAGCAGTTCCGCCTCATCGCCGTCCAGTATCGCCTCGAACCCCAGGTTGTCGGACACCGCCACCAGCAGAATCCGTCCGCCTTCATCATCGGAGACGAGGCTCGACGTCTCGATGTCGAACTGCATCCGGTGGACTTCCTCGAAGGTCATGCCCTTGAAGAGCGTTCTGCCCGACTGCATCAGGTACTGCTTCTCAGGGTTCAAGTAGGCGAGGTGATCCGCGCCCTTCCCGCGCAGGGTCTCGCGCGCAGTCAGGAAGGCCTTCCAGTTGGGGAATGTCGCTAGATGGCGGTAACCCTCGCCCGAGAGTTCGCTCACCTCGACGGTCTTCCAGTCGGACGGGATGTCCTCGGGGTTGGCAACTATCAGCCAGGGACGAAAAGGCTCGCGTACAGCTGTGACGGCGCTCCCCCGCCGGACGTAGAGGACGACCTCCGACTCAAGAGCCTCGACGGCGGTGATCCCCTCGGTTGGATCGAATCCGAACAGGATTGTCTGCGTGTCTGACATGCCCGATACCGAAATCTGCGAGCGCTGCGACATTGTACCACATGCCTCGGCCTATGTGTCCGGTATCCGGGCATACTCACTGGGAGTGGAGTTAGGGCGTTCCAGCGCCTACCGGGGTTCGAGGCTCCTCGCGCTCGGCTTTCTCGGGCGCTTCCTGTGCCTTCTGCAGCCGGTTGACCATCTGTCGCACTCGCTCGACCGCGCCCGAGTATGCTGACTGGAACGCTCTCTGCGCATCCTCGCGTGACATCTTGTGTCCCGTGGTGTAGTAGAAGACCAGTCCCTCTCCTACAGAGTAGGTGCCTGCATAGGCGATCGCTCCCTTCGGCACAAGCCCTGCGCCGAACGGTATCTTCGAGACGAGATTCCTCGCTACAGCGCGCCAAGTAAACGCCGCCCCGAAGATGGTGGACATCTCCCGCCATCGGGTCGCGTACCCAGGGGCGCGGCCGTAACTCGAGGCGATCATGAACATCATTCGGACCTGGTTTGCCGTGAGAAACACGATGTCGCCGGCCGCCTCCGCCACCCCCATTATAGGCTGGAATATGCTCGGCACGACGTTCCCGAGCGCTGTTCCGACGGCGAACGTCGCGTTCTCGAGTGACACCTGGCGCACGATCCGGGTCGCGACCTCCGGGCGCAGCACGGGGATATGCCTGGCCAGCGATAGGCGCAGCATCGCACCTGTGTCGCTGTTCAGGATCGCCTCCATGCAGCCGGCCGGGTCCTCGGGATGGTATGTGCATACCTTCCCGGAAACCCGCTCGAGTCCTTGTCGGGCGCCGCACGCTGCGAGGATGACCACTGCTTCTCGCGCCAGCTCGTCGGTCTGCTTCTCCGTGAGCGGTTGGAGATAGAGCCGGAGTATCCTGTCTAGCCGCTTCTCGTCCTCGGAAGTCCACGATTTCCCGAGCAGGAATCCGCGAATTTCGTCGGCTTCTTCGAGGTTGGACGCCACTACGGCAAGGCTGAAGGGCTGTTCGGATTCCTTAAGGACTCTGCCGGGGTTGATCTGCCTGGCCGCCCTCCACATCTGTCGGGTCACAACTGAGGTTCCTGCCATTCGCGTACCTCCTGTACCTGCCGAATCGCCTCGCTCGTATGCTCTCTTCGTCATCCGAAGCATTAGACGCGGCAACCCGGCGGATTGTGACACATACCCTCATACTGCGTCCGCATCAGTTATCCCTGCCTTCACAGAGGAAGTTCAGTGCCGCTGATGGAAACCTCTCCTGACAGCGTGATTTCCTACGCCTCTCTTGGATTAGGAGAAAGGAACGAAGATGAACGAGAGATTATCCCGGCGCGATTTCCTCAGGACGTCCGCCGCTGCCGCAGGAGGCGTCGCCCTGCTCGGCACCGGCTCGATCTCGGATGCGGCCGACTCGGCCGGCCGTGTCCGCATCGCAGTCATCGGCTGCGGTGGAATGGGCAATGCCCACATCGGCGCCCTGCAGAATCTCAAGAACGGCGGCTACCCGGTGGATATCGTAGCCGTTTCAGACGTGTATCAACCTCGTCTGGAAGCCGCAGCGTCTCGGACGGGCGGCGAGCCGTACAAGGACTACCGCAAGATCATCGCCCGCAAAGACGTCGACGCGGTGAGCATCGCCACGCCTGACCACTGGCACTCGCGCATGACCATCGAGGCCGCCGACTCGGGCAAAGATGTCTACTGCGAGAAGCCCATGACGCACTGGCGCGACCTGAAGGAAGCGCAGGACGTCGTCACCGCCGTTTCGCGGAACAAACGCGTCATGCAGGTAGGCACCCAGTTCATGTCCAGCAGCATCTGGGAGCAGGCTAACGAGAGGATCAGAGCCGGTGCGATCGGCGACCTCGTCCACGCCCAGGCTTCGGATATGCGAAACGGCCGCATAGGTCTCTACGATCCGAACAGCAATGACGGCCAGGCCGACCCGAATACAAACCTCGACTGGGATATGTGGCTCGGCCCGGCGAAGAAGGTCCCCTGGCATCCCGGCAGGTTCTTCGCGTTCCGCTCCTTCTGGGACTACTCCGGCGGCTGCGGAACCGACTTTCTGCCGCATCTCCTGACGCCGCTCGTCCGCACGATGGGGCTCGAACTCCCGAAGCGTGTGACCGCCACCGGCGGCCGCTACGCCTGGAAAGACGGCGCGGAGATTCCCGACATCTTCACCATCACCATGGAATACCCGAACGGTCCTTCCGTGCTGCTGATGGCGTCCCTCGCCAACAACTCCGGCATCCCCATGGTTGTCCGGGGACACCGAGGCACGATCAACCTCGAACTGACGAGCGCTACGATCGAGGCTCAGAGGGCGGTCGGGAACGAGGCCGAGACCGAGCAGATCACCGCTGAGCGAGGTTGGTCTCTCGAGGAGCACTTCCGCGACTTCCTGGACTGCGTGAAGAGTCGCAGGAAGCCCCGAAGCAACGAGGTGTTCGGCTATCGGGTTATGACAGCGCTCCACATGGCCATTCATTCCTTCCGGCAAGACAAGGTCATGGAGTTTGATCCGTCGAAGGGCGAGGCCAGGGCAGTCTAGCTGAAGAGGAAGGCGAAGGGCCGCCGAGCAACGATCCGCGTCCGGCGATTGAAGCCTGGCGAGGGGCCTCGAGTCCAACGATTCAGGAAGCAAGTGCTTGCGCGATTGCGGGAGGTAGACAATGAAACGTTTCGACTCTATGCCCGGCGGCATCTTCTCTGGATGCGGACTGACGCTGCTCTGCGCTCTTTTCGTCATCACGGTTGCCGCGCAGCCGCTCTTCGCTGCGGAGGCCGAACCGCCCATCGTGGGCAAGTGCAAGGCCGACCTCGCGAAGAGGCTCGAACTGAAGGCCCAAGACATCAACGCCATCGAAACGACGCCCATCACCTGGCCGGATGCTTCGCTCGGAATCCCCGAGCCCGGCAAGATGTACGCGCAGGTTCTCACCCCGGGCTATCGGATCATCCTGGAAGCTCGCGGCGTCCATTACCTCTACACGGCCAGCGAGAAGACCTTCAAGTATGGCAATCAGAAGGCATCCTGGTACTGCTCGGTGCTCTATCTAAAGCTGAAGCCGAACGACGCGAACCTGAACGGCGATCTATACCAGTGCTCGGTGACGGGAACGAACAGAACCCTGGTTGCCTCCGAGGTCTCCGACTACTATCCCCAGGACAAGGGCGCCGTGCTCTTCACCCGCCGGACATCGCGCTCCGGCTTCGATCTGTTCTACGTCAAGACGAACGATGAGTCGAAGCCCGTGCTTCTTCAGTCGGCCTTTGCTTTCGGCGACGCGGCGGTCAGCGCTGATGGCAAGCAGTGGGCTGCGTTCATCAGGTCGGGGGTGGCCTCAGGATGGAAGGTAGCTGTCGGCAATACCGGCAAGACGGGAACTGGGAAGCAGGACCTGTTCCTGCCGGAGGGGATCAAGCCCGAGCAGATCGCCTGGTCGGATGCCAACGTGATGATCCTGGCAAAAAAGGACGATAGGCCGATCTGCTTCGAGATATCACTGGTCGTCGAGAAGCCCGAGTGGAAGCAGGTTGCCTACCATCTCTTCCACAAGGTGCCGGACCTGATGCTCAGTAAGAGCCACTCGATCCTGGTCGAACAGGCCGAGGAGAACGGCAAGCCGTTTGTCAAGATCGGGACGGTATGGTTCACCGGCGACGAGACCGTCAACGCACGCATCGAGAACTTCACGATGCGGGGGATGCAGTTCCCGATGGCGAACGTGTACGTCTTTGTCTGGGGGGAGAAGGACGGCAAGCCCGCTGCCTACACCGTCGACTATGAGAGGGGCACGATCATCGCGCTCCCGAAGACGGTCGGCTCGAACTTCAAACCGTTCAACTTCCCAGCGTTCGACAACCCGATCTTCCGGGAGAAGTAGCTCTTGCCTCTCTGATCAGCACATGTCACAGGTGTCAGGTCTGGTTCTCAGGCATCTGACGCCTGTGACATGTAGCCCTTGCTTCGACCCCGTCCCGCCACCACTATGCGGAGAGTCTGGTTTTGGAGGCTACTTCTCGTCCGGGCGGCATGAATCCAAGTATCGCCCCCTGGCGAACCCCACGCGTGCCAGTCCTTCTGAGAATCGGCGCGCGCCGTCAAACTGAGGTCTGATGACCATCCCGCCGGTCTTGTCGATATACCCCCACTTGTCGCCGACCTTCACGCACGCCATCCCTTCGTAGAAAGAACCGGCCCTGTCGAAGCGGGGTGGGATGACGAATTTCCCGGTCTTGTCGATGAAGCCCCACTTGGTGCCGACATTGACCTGCACGGCAGCCAGACCCTCTGAGAAGTCATTGGCATAGGCGTATCTGGCTGGGATGACCATCTTGCCGGTCCCGTCGACAAAGCCGATCCTAAGGGACACGCGAGCATCGTCCTCAACGCTGACCGTGGCCAGTCCGTCGTGGAACTCCCTAAGCTCAACGGACGACCAGGTGATCCGTCCGCTCCTGTCTATCCGACCTTCTCTGTCGCCAATCTTGATCCGAGCAAACCCGTCGGCGAAATCATGAGCGCCATCCAGCGGCTTCGGACTGAGTAGCCTACCGCTCTTGTCGACGAAGTTGTACGGCCCGCCGCAGTAGTCCTGTGTCAGATCGACCACGGCAAATCCCTCGGAGAACTGATGTGCTTCGTCGAATCGTGGTTCGATGATCAGTTTGCCGGTCTTGTCTATGTAGCCCCACTTGTCTGTGTCACGGCCGCCGATCCTTACCGCTGCCATGCCTTCGGAGAAGGCACGTGCAGCGTCGAAGCGTTCGGGGATGACCACCTCGCCGGTGCGGTCGATGTATCCGGCTTTGCCAGTGTCTCTGTCCGTCAGGGTGCCCAGAATCCCCCTGCGGTGCGTTATCACGGCGAGTCCGTCGCAGAAGGAGCCCATATCACCATCGTCGTTCCGAATGACAACCTTGCCCATCTTGTCAATATATGCGCTTGATCTGGTACCCGGGTGTCGGTTCGGGAAGCCGTACTTCTCCCATTCTCCGACCCACGCAAGGCCGTCGGAGAAGCCTCGGGCGCGGCCATACTGGGGCTTGATCACGAGGTTGCCGGTCTTGTCGATGAAGCCCCATTTTACTTGGTACTCACGGGGGGGAGGGCATCCGCAGTCAAACCACGGTATGATGATCCATCCGACCCCTACGATGACTGCGAGGATTGCGGCAACTGTGATTGCTCTCCGCATCATATTCACCCCTTCGATATGCTTAGCGCTAGAGCGTCTTATCCTGCAGCGCCTCAAGGTGCTTCTCCGCTTCAACCGCCGCGATCGCCCCGTCGGCGGCTGCGGTCACCATCTGGCGCAGGCTCTTCCGCCGGCAGTCGCCTGCCGCGAATACGCCGGGGACGCTGGTATGCATGTCCTCGTCTGTCAGGATGTACCCGCCGGGATCGAGTGCCACGTGGCCGCGAAGGAACTCCGTGTGCGGATCGGTTCCGATCAGAATGAAGACTCCTTCGACGGATAGAGTCCGCTCCGATCCGTCGCGGACGTTCTTCAGCGTCAGTCCGCTGACCTTCGTCTCTCCCAGGATCTCGCTCACTAACGAGTCCCAGGCGATCTCCACCTTCTCGTTCTTGAATGCGCGCTCCTGGAGAATCTTCGTCGCCCTTAGAGCATCCCTCCGATGGATGATCGTGACCTTGCTCGCGAACTTGCTGAGGAAGACTGCGTCCTGGACAGCCGTGTTGCCACCCCCGACGACAGCTATCGGCTTGTCGCGAAAGAACGCGCCGTCGCACGTCGCGCAGTACGACACGCCTCTGCCGGTCAGCCGATCCTCACCCGGGAGATTCAGCCTCCGGGGAGTCGCACCCGTGGCGAGTATGATGGTCGGCGCGCGGAACTCCCCCTCCGAGGTGACGACCCGCTTCTCCGGCGCGGTGAAGTCAACGTTTACCACCTCCGCCGACTTGATCTCCAGGCCGAGGTTGCGAGCCTGTTTCTCCATCGCGATGCTCAATTCGGCTCCGGTGATGCCGTCGCAGAAGCCGGGGTAGTTCTCTACGAAGTCGGTGACTATCATCTGCCCTCCGCAGGCGTACTTCTCTATCAGAATGGCCTTCAGGCGGGATCGCGTCGCGTATACTCCGGCGCTCAGTCCGGCCGGCCCGCCGCCGATGATGATGGTGTCGTAGTCCACTTGGTTCTCCTGATTGCCGACAGGCGTAGTTCCATCGTATTATAGCACAACCGATGCACGGCACGACGCGCCCCGCGGTTTCCGTGAGAGTGCCATCGGGTATAAGGTTTCCAAACGCTAGTGAACGACCCACGGGAGATGTCTAATGGAAAGCGATGCGCCTGCCATCGGACTTGCAGACGTGATAATCATCGGCGCGGGGCCCGCCGGACTCTCGGCGGCGGTCAATGCGAAGGCGCGCAACCTGAACGCAATCGTCTTGGACGCCCACGATCCGGCCTCAAAGCTGAGGGCGCATCCCGAGATCACCAACTATCTCGGAATGCCGAACCTGGAGGGTTCGGCGCTGGCGGATCGTTTCGCCGCCCACTTCGCGCTCACCGGCTTCCGGCTGATCAGGGAGAGGGCGCAGAAGATTCTACCGATGGGTGAGAACCTCTGCGTCGGAACGGACAAGGAGATCTACGACGGGCGTACCATCGTCCTTGCCCTCGGGGTAGCGCAGGCGAAACTCCTGCCAGGCGAGGAGCGGCTGCTTGGCAAGGGTGTGCACTACTGCGTGACGTGCGACGGCGCGCTCTACGCCGGCAGGGATGTGGTAGTGGCGGGATACATACGCGAGGGCGAGGAGGAGGCCAACGCACTCGCCGGTTTCGCCCGGTCTGTCAGGTACGTCTCGACCTACGAGGATGTCGGGTCCCTGGAGTCCGGCATCGAGGTCATCCACGCGAAGCCGGAGGAGATCCTGGGCGAGGAGATCGTCTCAGCGCTGAAGACCGATGTCGGAGAGTTGAGGGCCGACGGCGTATTTGTCGTCCGCGAGGCGATGCCGATCGGAAGCATGCTCGAAGGGCTCTCGATCAAGGACAACTTCATCGAGGTGGATGCGTCGATGGCGACCAGTTTCGCGGGAGTGTTCGCCGCCGGCGACTGCACGGGTCCGCCGTATCAGATCGCGAAGGCGGTAGGGCAGGGGCAAGTTGCCGCGTTGAGCGCCGCGCGGCACATCTACAAGACGCGGAAGAAGGAGTGACCGCACCGGGCGATCAGTCGGGGTTGCAGTGCAGCAGTCTGAGCCTGCTGACCGCCTCGTCCACGGAATCGGTCCGCATCACGAGTTCGTCGAGCCGGAGGAGAGTGTAGACGCGCTCGACCGGCGGGGTGAGACTCACCAGTGCGATATCTCCGCCTTGGTTCGAGGCGATGCTTTTCGCTTCGAGAAGAACCCTGAAGCCGGAACTGTCAATGTAGTCCATGTTGCGAAGATCGAATATGATCTTGCAGCTCTTTTTCTCGAAAAGGCCGTCGGCGGTCTCCTTCAGCATTCGGCTCGTGATCAGGTCGCACTCGCCGCTCGCCTCGATGATGGCGATGTCGTCTTCGTGCCTGACGTCTATTTTCAACCTTGTCAGATGCCAGGAATCAGCCATGCCGGTTGCCTCCTCGCCTGGATCGCGTCAACATACATTATACCCAGTTTTCAGGCAAAACGATACCCTGTGCTTCCGGCAGCTCTTGCTGGGTCGGGAGGAATCGCAGGCTGCGAGCCGTAATGGACTGATGTTGGGGTGACATTCGATGGTGACCGGCGTCGGTGCCGACATAATAGAAGTAGCCCGGATCAGGGATAGTCTCGAGCGCCATCCGGGATTTCGATCGCGTGTGCTGACTGCCGGAGAGCAGGAGATCTGCTTCTCGGGGGGAGATCCGGCCGAGCGCGTGGCTGGACGGTTTGCCGCCAAGGAGGCGGTTGCGAAGGCGCTGGGCCGGAGCCTCAGGTGGCGAGATGTGGAGGTACTCTCTGACGGCGCAGGCGCGCCGGTCGTGCATCTGGCGAGCGGGGCGAAGTCGGCGGCGGCCGGCCGTCGGGTAATGGTGAGTATCTCCCACTGCCGGACCCACGCCGTGGCGTACGCGGTCGCCGTCTCCGAGTAACCCTCGTTCTCGCGATCGTCAGTGTCATCAGAACCGGTGGCGACGGGAGCACAACTGTGAGGAGGAGAGCATCCCGCTTTGTGCGAGCGGGGCGGCTGGTGTATAATGCGCCCGAGGTTGGCTGATATGAAGATCGCAACGGCCGCACAGATGAAGGAGTTTGACAGGCGGGCGTCCGACGACTTCGGCGTCCCCGGCATAGTGCTGATGGAGAACGCCGGCCGCGAGGTGTTCGAGGCTGCGCGCGAAGCTCTCGGCGACCCCCGTGGGAAGCGCGTCACGGTAGTTGCGGGTCGTGGGAATAACGGCGGCGACGGGTTCGTCGCCGCGCGTCGGCTCATCGAGGCGGGTGCGCTCGTCTCCGTCTACCTGCTCGGCAGGCCGGATGAAGTCCGCGGCGACGCGAAGGCCAACCTCGATATCCTCCTAGATTCGGGCGTTCCGATCCCGATCGTCTCTGCCGCTGAGGAGCTGAGCTCTTCCCTGTGTTGCTGCGACCTGATCGTTGACGCGATCTTCGGCACCGGATTGAGCGGCGAAGTTGCCGGCCTCGCATCGGAGGTCATCCGCGCTGTCAACGCGTCCGGCATCCCGGTCATCTCGGTGGATGTCCCTTCCGGCCTGGACGCGGATTCCGGCAGCGTCCTCGGCGACTGTGTCAGGGCCGACCGCACCGTGACATTTGCTCTCCCGAAGATCGGGCTGGTCACCTATCCCGGGGCCGCCTGCGTCGGCAGACTCATCGTCGCCGATATCGGCATCCCGAAGTGCCTGTACGAGGAGGTCGGCGTCGAACTCGTTGAAGAGAGAATGGTCGCCGATAAACTCCCGACGCGCCCTCCCGACGCTCACAAGGGGACGTTCGGTCACGCGACCATCATCGCCGGGTCGCTCGGACTCACGGGCGCGGCGGCCCTTGCATCGGAGGCCGCCCTGCGGGTCGGCGCGGGGCTTGCGACTCTCGGATGCCCTGCGGGTCTGTGGAACGTGATGGCGACGAAACTCACCGAGGTCATGACTCGCGGCCTGCCGGACAAGGGCAACCTGTCCATTTCATCGGAGGCCGTCGCTCAGGCGCTCGAACTGGTCGAGAGGGGTGATTCGGTGATTCTCGGGTGCGGTCTCGGCACTCATCCCGAAACCGTCGAGTTCGTTCGCCGCTTTCTGAGATCGGCGAGCAAGCCGATGGTCATAGATGCGGACGGACTGAATGCCCTGGCGCAGAGTACGGGCGTACTCGATGGCGACCATTGCGCACTGGTGCTTACTCCTCATCCCGGCGAGATGGCTCGACTGCTCGGAACCGGCACGGAAGCGGTGCAGTCTAACCGGATGGATGTCGCGAAGGAAGCCGCATCTCGTTTCCGTTCCGTCGTTGTGTTGAAGGGTGCGCGTACCGTGATAGCCGATCCATCGGGCAGAGTCTTTGTGAACCCGACGGGTGGGCCGGGGCTTGCTACCGGCGGCACGGGCGATGTCCTCGCGGGCGCTATCGGCGGACTGCTTGCCCAGGGCCTCTCGACGCTCGATGCCGCGATCTGCGGAGCATTCGTCCACGGCAGGGCTGGGGATATCGCAGAGGAGCGTCTTGGGACCGCCGGCATGGTCGCGGGAGACGTGCTTCGCACACTGCCGGATGCTCTCAAGGGGCTTCTGCGAGCGGCGGCTTGACGCCGCTCTGACCGGCTCGGCGACTACTCATACCCTGAGCGATGCGGCACCATCCAGGAGGTTACAACCTATGCGCGGATTCGTACTTGCGATAATCTTTCTGCTCCTCGCTGTCGGTATGTGCTGCGGGGCAGTGCCGACCGCGACGATCTCGGTCCCGGCCGAAGGTGAGTTCTTCTACTGGTTCTCCTACACGGACGTCAAGGGCGCGGACGCGACGACCACACCCAAGGTCTTCCGGGATCGGAAGGCGGCCGCGGACGTGCCGCTCGTAAAGGATGCCGTCCCGAAAGGGACGCTCCTCTACGTCCTCGATGCGAAGACCGGCAACCAAGCCGTCAAGCCGATCGAGGGCAAGGGCGCCATCGCGGTTGATCTGAAGGCTTCGGATTTCAACAGAGTGCGTCGGGTCCGCGTTTCCATCACTGAAGCCAAGTCGGGCAGCCCCGCCGCCGCAGCGATCGTCAAGCTCACTGACTCCGGCAAGAAGTCTCAGGAGAAGTTGCTCGATCCGTCGTCGGGCGGGACCGTCGAGTTCAATGACGTTGCGGAAGGGACCGCGAGTGTGACCGTCCTCTACGGCGACGACAAGAAGTCGAGCCAGGACGTGGAGATCGCCATCGGGCGCGAGGATCCGATACTCAAGCTCGATATCCCGATCGCCGGAGAGATCGAGACCATCGCGCCTGCCCAGTCCGAATCGTCCGACAAGTCGGGCGGGTCAGACCAGTCTGACAGAGGGCTACCGTACAAGGGCGTGGACCCGATCACCGGGCTGATCGGCGCGATCCTGCTCATCGCGATCGTATACGTTGCTGCCAGGATGCTGGGCAACAGAGGTGCGGGCGCTAAGTCAGTCCTCAAGAAGCTCGGCGTCGAGGTACAGGACGATCAGCCGCTCGTCGAGCCGGCGCCACTGGCGCCGCCGGTTGACCCGACCGTCTGTCCGTTCTGCGGGCGGAAGAAGGACGCATCCGGCGGGTGCGCGTGCTCCGTGACTGGCGCTGCGACGGCAGTCACCACCGCTTCCGGCCCGAGGCTGGTGGCCATCCAGGGCCCCCGCATGGGTCAGGTCTACGACATTGAGGTCGGCGAAACCAACATCGGCCGCGAGGAATCAAACTCCGTCGCGTTTCCGGACGACAGCACGGTTTCCCGAAGGCACGCGCGGCTCGTTTCCGACGGCGGCGCGTTCACGATCCATGACGAGGGATCGTCGAACGGCACGTTCGTCAACGGTGTCAAGGTGACCGAGCAGGCGCTCAACCCCGGCGACGAAATTCAGATCGGGACGACGAAGCTCAGATTCGAAGGGTAACGAGTAGCCCGCAGGACCGTCATCCTGAACTCGATCCAGGATCGGCCCGGCATGGATGCTGAAACACGTTCAGCATGACGATTCCGTCTTGCTCCTTAGGTTTGCCATGTCCTTGAACTCGAAGATAGTCATGAGCCTCATGGCCGGCGCGTTCGCCGCGCTGCTCGCGTGGGTGTGCATTGACTTCAACCCGTGGTATCACCTGCCGCAGTCGTTCGATGCCGCCTCGCTGTACGAGCAGGTCCGGCGGCAACTGACAGTCACGCTGTTCTTCGGCTGCTTCGTCGGTGCGGCTCTCGGGCTGGTGAACGGCATGTTCAGCTCGAGCGGGCTTATGACGCGAAGATACGTCGGCTGGGGGCTGGCGATCGGCGCCGTCGCCGGGCTGCTCGGACTCTACTTCGGTCAGATGTTCTTCGGCGCGATCTACGCCGTGGCGGAGTCCATGGCGAGAGCCAGGCCGCTCACCGCTCCCGTCGCGTTCGTGCTCCAGGTTTTCGCCCGCGCGATTGGGTGGGCGCTCATCGGTCTGTTCGTCGGGATCGCGCAGGGCGTCCCGATCAATTCGAAGCGCGCGATGCGTCACGGCGCGATCGGCGGCCTGATAGGCGGGTTGCTCGGGGGCACGATGTTCGAGCTGACTCGCTACATCCTCCCGCCGGGAACGAAGAGCGTTGGAGTCATTGCCCGAGGAGTCGGACTCCCTGCCACCGGCGCGGCGATAGGGTTCTTTATCGGCCTCGTCGAGACGCTCCTCAAGCAGGCGTGGATTCGCGTCGTGCAGGGGCGGAACGAGGGCCGTGAGTACATCATCAGCAAGACGCGAACGATCGTCGGCCGAAACGAACTCGCGGACATCGGGCTCTTCGGCGATATGAACATCGCGCCCGCCCATGCGGTCATCGAACAGCAGTCCGGACGCCACGTGATCCACGACGGCGGAGCGCCCGCCGGGACGTCACTCAACGGGCAGAAGGTAAAGACGGCGCAGTTGAAGGACGGCGACATCATCGAGATCGCCTCGATGCGGCTTGAGTTCCACGAGAAGGCGACCGCGTCGAAACTCGCGCCGCCCCCGGTGGACGTCGCGCCGAAGCCGGTCAACATCCCGTCCATGGAGGGGATCTGCCCCTACTGCGGTACGAAGAAGAACGCGAGCGGCCAGTGCGCCTGCTCCGTCGGGGCTGCCGGATCGCCCGAATCGCAACCAGACGTTGGGTTGGGAGTTGTACTCCCTCCCCAACAGCAGGCGCCGGCCCCCGCTCGCGGAGCGGGACCGCGACTCGTCGGCTTTTCCGGCCCGTATGCCGGGCAGGTATTCAGCCTCTCCGCGCCAGCCATGAGCATCGGTCGCGAGCCCGGCAGGGATATCCAGTTGCCGATGGACTCGACGGTCTCGCGCAACCACGCGAGCATTCGGAACGAAGATGGTGTCTTCACCGTTTATGATGAAGGAAGCTCCAACGGCACGACGGTGAACGGCACGAGAGTCACGAACCAGCCGCTCAGCCCGGGCGACACGGTCCAGTTCGGTGGCTCGGCATTCAGGTTTGAGGTGTAGTCGGAAACATCTGACGATTCAGCACGCAGAATTGCCGGCAAGCACGGGAGCATGGGACGCCGTCTTGGTCCTCCTGAGGGAAGCCTTCTCCGCGCCCTCCTCTCCTTCCGTGCTTCCGTGTTCTTCGGAGGAAACTGATGGAACAGACCCGTATCATTCCGCCCGGTGGCGGCGACCCGAACGACCGCACGCAGGCGATGGCCGATGTCGGCAAGACCGCGATGGTCGGCGCCGTCCGCGCGCTCGAGATGGACGTCATCGCCGGCAACCGGTATGTGCTCTCGAACGAGCCGTCGCGCGATCATGTCATGCTCCAACTGCGGTCATCGGCGAGCATGATGGGACGCCGACTCCCGCTCAATATCGCGCTGGTGATAGACCGCAGCGGATCCATGGAGGGCGAACCGCTCGACTACGTCAAGCGGGCCTGCGGGTACGTCGTTGACCTGCTCGATCAGAACGACATACTCTCGGTGGTTACCTTTGAAGAGCAGGTGGATGTCATCATGCCCGCACGCCGGGTCGTGAACAAGACGCTGATAAAGGAGCATATCAACCGCATTGAGCCGGGAAACACCACGAACCTCTACGACGGAATTGTGGTCGGCGCGAATCAAGTGGCTTCCGCAGTATCCGCAGGCTGTGTGAACCGGGTGCTTCTCTTCTCCGACGGCGACCCGACCGCCGGCATCAAGGACTTCGGCTCCATCGTCGGCCAGGTCGCCGAACAGAAGAGCCGCGGCATCACGGTCACCGCACTCGGGTTCGGCCCGGACTACAACGAAGAACTGATCGCCGGGATCGCCCGCCAGAGCGGTGGCAACTACTACTACATCTCGCGTCCCGACCTGATCCCCGAGGTCTTTCGACGCGAGTTGGAGAGCCTGATGACCATCATCGCGCGCGACATGAAGTTACGTCTCAACCTGTCGAGGTGGGTTCAGCTTCGGCAGGTCTACGGCCGCAAGCCGTCCTTCAGCGGGCGCTCTGCCGAGGTGCCGCTCGTGGACATGGAGCGCGGGAGCGCGATGTCCGTCCTCTGCGAGATGGAGTTCGCACCGCGACCGGCGGGCACCTATCGGGTTGCCAAGGCCGAGCTCTTCTACGAGGACACGTCTAGCGGCCGGAGTGAGACGATCGCCGCCGACATCGAGTTCGATTTCACGTCGGATCGCGCGCTCGTCCAGGCGAACGTCAACCCGATCATCGCACAGGAGATCGAGATCGCCCAGGCGTCGAGAAATCTCGAGAAGACCGTCATGGGCATGAAGACCCAGCAGCTTTCCGCGATGACCGCCACCATGGAGCTTCAGAAGACCATGAGCCTCCTCGCGAGCCAGGGACGGACCGACGAGGCCGAGGACGTCCGCAAGGCGATCGAGAGCATCCAGCAGGGCGGTCCGGGCGCGGAGAAGACGCTCATCGGCACGATCTACTCGCTCGACCAGGGCAAGAGGAAGGAATGACGCTATGACCCAGGACGTTGACGACAAGACTATGATCGCCGCCCCGATGCCCGACGCCAATGCTACCGTCATCGGCGCGACAGTGAAGTGTCCGGTCTGCGGCACGGAGAACAGCCCGACCGAGAAGTATTGCGGCGACTGTGGGTTCCTTCTCTCCTCGACGCCGGGCGAAGTCGGCGAGGAGGCCGAGGTCGCTCCTCAGCCGAAGCTGATCGCATCGGACCGCGAGCACCTGCTCAAGCTTGGCGAGAACACCGTCGGCCGTGAGGGCACGGATGTCCTCCTGGAGGATGCGACCGTCTCACGCAGGCACGCGCTGATCGTGCTGGAGGATGGGAAGTGCTTCGTCGAGGATCTCGGGAGCACGAACGGCACATCTGTCAACCGCTCGCAGGTTGCGAAGGGTGAGCGCGTCGAGGTGGAATCCGGCGCGGAACTGAAGTTCGGATCGAGCGTCCTCACCCTCGACCTGCCCGAGATGGTCGCAGAGCCTGTTGAGAGAGTTGTCGCGGAGACACAGGAGGCCGGCGAGCCGGTCGAACAGATGGACGAGGCTCCCGAGGTAATTGAGGTCCCCGAGCAGGAAGCCGTCGAAGAGGCAGCCGCCGAAGAACCGGCAGTCGCGCCGGTCGCACACCTCGTCAGCGAAGAGACCTCCGAGGAGTTCGCCGTCATGCCTGGCACGAATACGATCGGTCGGCGTGGGGATAATGACATCGTGCTCGCAGGCGACCCGTATGTGTCGGGGTCGCACGCTCAGATCACCGCCGAGGACGGCGTATTCACCCTGCTCGATGTCGGCAGCACGAACGGCACGATGCTAAATGGCGCGAAGGTCGAGCCGAACGAGCCGACCACCGTCTCTATCGGTGATGACATTGTCTTCGGCAAGACGGCCGTGAAGTTCCGGCCGGCATAGTCCCATCCGTCGCATAGGTCCCATACGACCCATGGGATTCATAGGACATATGATGACCGAATCCATCGAAATAACCGCCAAGCTCGACACCGCCGACCTTGCGAAAGCGTGGGCCGACAAGCAGGACCGCAAGCCGAAGTATGTTCTCGACCTCATCGTCGCCGCCCGGACCGACATGGGCCGCGTGCGCGAGAACAACGAGGACAAGTTCGACTTCTTCCAGCCCGACGAACTGCCCGTGCTGGCGGTCAAAGGATCGTTCTTTGCAGTCGCAGACGGCATGGGCGGACACGAATCGGGCCAGGTGGCAAGTGAACTCGGACTCAAGACCGTCCTGACTCATTACTACGCCGATCCGGAGGAGGATGTCGAGAAGAGCCTGTCTGCTGCCCTGGTTGCCGCGAACTCCTATGTCTATGACACCGCGCAGGTGATTCCCGGGAGGAACGGTATGGGTACGACATGCACCGCCGCCGTTCTCCGGGAGCGGCACCTCTACATCGGCCACGTCGGCGACAGCCGGGCGTATCTCATCCGCGGCGGCAAGATGGAGCAGTTGACGAACGACCACTCTTGGGTCGCCGAGCAGGTCAAACGAGGCGCGCTGACTGAGGAGGAAGCGGCGAACTCCCCGTTCCGGAACGTTATCACGCGCTCGCTCGGCGCGGCCCCGGATGTCGAGCCGGATGTCTATCACGAGAGACTCGAGGCCGGAGATGTACTCGTCCTCTGTTCAGACGGACTGACGGGGTATGTGGACGATAAGACGATCCTCCAGATTGCGGACTCCTGCGGCCCGTCGCTTGCGGCGCTCAAGCTCGTCCAGACGGCTTGTGAGAACGGCGGGGGAGACAACGTCACGGTGGTGATCGTCGCCGTCCGCGACATCGTCCGTCTAGGCCGCAAGAACCGTCTCAGCACACTCCTCGGACGTTGACGAATCCGACGGGTTACAGTTCGGATTCGTCGGACACGGTGACGCGTATTGTCAACGAACATGCTCGGCAGATATCAAATCATACGGGAGATCGGGCGGAGCAACGACATAGTTTACGAGGCGGTGGACCCGGGTATCAACCGTCGCGTCGCGCTCAAGGAGTTGCTCATGCCCCCGAACCTCTCGGGCCAGCAGCGGCAAGAGCGGGTCCAGCGGTTCTACCGCGAGGCTCGGGCCGCGGGATCGCTCGCGCACCCGAACATCGTCACCATCTACGAGGTCGGAGAGGATCAGGGACGCCACTTCATCGCCATGGAGTTCCTGGAGGGCCAGTCCCTCCGCGACGTGCTGGAGATCGAGGGCAACCTCTCCGTGGATCGCGCGGTAGAGATCGTGAAGCAGGTCAGCAGCGGCCTGGGATACGCCCACTCCAACGGAGTCATCCACCGCGATATCAAGCCGGATAACGTCCATATACTCCCCGGCGGGCAGGTCAAGATCACCGACTTCGGGATCGCCCGGCTCATGGAGGAGCCGACCATCACTGCCGACGGGCAGGTCTTCGGCACGCCGAGCTACATGTCGCCCGAGCAGGTCGCCGGCCGCCCCCTCGACACTCGCAGTGATCTCTTCTCCCTCGGAGTGATGTTCTTTGAGATGCTCACCGGCCGCAAGCCGTTCACCGGCGACACCGTCGTCACGATCACATACAACATCATGAATCAGGAGATCCTGGTCCCGCCGACTGTACCGCCTCACCTCGAGCGTGTGATCCGAAGAGCGCTGTCGAAGGAGCCGAGCCAGCGGTATTCCACTGCTGAAGAGATGTCGGCCGACATGGATGCGACGGGCTTCAACGGCGCGTATATCTCTCCGCAGCCCGATCCGTTCGGCTCGACGATGAGCGCCCCCGGCCCGCTCTACGGCCCGACGCCGCAGTATCCCGTGCCGCCTCCTCCTCCGCCCTTGTCGGATCCCTTCGGCGGGCTGCCGTCGGACCAGTTCAGGCTGCCGAAGATTCCCAGGAGACCTCTGCTCTCATCGGAGGCTCTGTATTTCGTCAAGGTGCTGGCTGCGGTGGTCCTGATCGGCTGCGTACTGATCGGTTTCATCTGGATGTTCAGTTCGGCTTACCGCGAGTACCAGCAACAGGGCAGCCAGCAGCAGATCAGCGTCCACCTCGAGAACGCCAGGCGGCACTTCGAGAACCAGAGCTATCAGGCCGCCATCGAGGAGTTCAGTGCCGTGCTCAGGGTCGCTACCGATCCCGAGCTCGAGAAGACCACCCGCAGGAACATCGCGGCCTGTTACCTGCAGATCGGGGTCGAGCAGGATAAGGCCGGCCGCCTGTACGATGCCATCGGACACTACAAACAGGCTCTCCAGTACGACGAGAAGTACGCCGATGCGTACCTGCTCCTCGGGAACGCGCTGGAACGCGCCGGGCAGATGAACGGCGCGTTCTCCGCCTGGGCGGATGCCGCTCGAGCCGATCCTGGCAGCCGCTCGGCCGTCGTCGCGACCGAGAACGCGGCGAACCTGAACGTGAAGCTCGGCGATCAGGCGTACCAGGCTGGGCAGACCGAGATCGCACTCGGATACTGGCGAAAGGCTATGGAGACAGCTCCAGGCACCAAGGCCGCGATGGCCGCCCAGGAACGGGTCGAACAGACCACCGGCCTCGGCCCCAACTGATCCCTCTGCTCCTCACCGTCATTCAGGGCGAACGCATTTTGACATCTCCGAAGTAGTGGTAGGTACAATATTGAAGGAACCTACGCCTGAAGCCTTCGAAATGATAGGAAAACCGTATCATGGAGGTCAGCATGGCAGGTTTCTTCGAGC